>JANQRO010000432.1 GCA_028284525.1 Myxococcota bacterium
GCCGCGTGGCGCTCCCCGGCCCCGCGCCACCCTCCGGCCGTCCCCCGGCCCGGCCCCGGGACCCGTCCACGCCCGCCCCGCGGAGCAGAAATCATCCCAATTCCGCGGGATTGATCCCCCCAGTTTCGGCTCGTTCAGTGATAGCATCGCGCCGGCGACGGAGTGCGTCTCCGCGCCGGCCACCGCCCCGGGGTACCCTTGGGGTCGGCCGTATCGACCGAGCTGGGCCGTGGGCGATTCCCGCCCGCCGCCGAAGGGAGGGCCCTGTGTCCGACGACGTCTATTCCGGGAAGGGTATCGAGTGGCGCTGGGTGTTCGTGGGCATGCTGATCGTGCTGGGCCTCCAGTCGCTCCTCGCCGCCGCACTCGGTGCCGCCGGGTTCGACCTCTCTCAGTTCTTGTGGTCCTTCATCACGATCACCGTCGCCTTTGCGGTGGGTGGCGCACTGATCGGCTGGATGTCCCCCGGGTACACGCCGTGGGAGGCGGGCTTCGCCAGCCTCCTCGCCGCGGCGGCGACGATTCTGCTCACCGTGCGGCTCTTCACCGAGACCCAGGGGCTCGAGGTCCTGATCCCCCTCGCCGGCTTCTGGGGTCTGGCTTGCGGGCTCATCGGCGGCAAGATCGGCGAGCGCATCCAGGGCACCGAGGCGCCCTAGCTCCCCTGTCCCCCTACCGCGTCGAGGACTCGCCATGAGACCGGTCTACGTCGGGGGCGCGTCGATGACGCGCTTCGCCAAGCACACCGAACGCAGCTTCGCCTCGCTCGCCGTGGAAGCGACGACGGGCGCGCTGGACGACAGCGGGATCGGCGCGGCAGACGTCGACTTCGTGGCCTTTGGCAACGCGGCTGCGGGGATCCTTACCGGTCAGGAGATGATCCGCGCCCAGGTCGCGCTCGCCGGGACGGGGCTCGAGGGCGCGCCGATGATCAACGTCGAGAACGCCTGTGCCTCGGCCTCCAGCGCCTTTCAGCTGGCCTGGATGGCGATCGCTTCGGGCCAGGCCGAGGCGGCCCTCGCGGTGGGAACCGAGAAGATGACCCACCCCGAGGACAAGAAACGCGCCTTCGTGGCCCTCGCTCGGGCGGTGGACGTCGAGGCGCTGGTCGCCGAACAGGGCGAGCAGGTGCTCACCGAGGGCCCGGGGCCGCTCTTCATGGACATCTACGCCGGTGAAGCACGGGGCTACATGGCGCGCAGCGACGCCACCGCCCGCGACTTCGCCGAGGCCGCCGCCAAGAACCACTGCCACGGCAGCCTCAACCCGAAATCCCAGTTCCAACGCGCTGTGGACGCCGACGAGGTGTTGCAGAGCCGCGCGATCACCGACCCCCTGACGCTGATGATGTGCTCGCCGATCGGTGACGGCTCCGCCGCGTTGCTGCTCTGCTCGGAGGAGTTCGCGCGCACCCACGGCTGCGCGGACATTCGCGTGCTCGCCTGCGCGATGACCTCGGGTCGTGCGGGGGACGAGGACGACTGCGTGAGTCGGGCGGCCGCCAAGGCCTACGCCGCGGCCGGGGTGGGTCCCGAAGATCTCGACCTCGTCGAGCTCCACGACGCCGCGAGCCCAGCGGAGCTGATCGTGAGCGAAGAGCTCGGTCTCGCCGCCGCCGGCGAGGGCGTGGGGCTGTTGCGCGACGGCCAGACGCGTCTCGGCGGGCGCATCCCGATCAACACGAGCGGCGGGTTGGTGAGCAAGGGCCACCCCGTCGGTGCGACGGGCTGCGCCCAGCTGGTGGAGCTCTGCGACCAGCTCCGCGGGCGGGGTGGGGCGCGACAGGTCGAGGGGGCGCGGATCGGTCTCGCCGAGAACGCCGGCGGATGGCTCGGTGCCGGGCCCGCCGCCTGCGTCGTCACCCTCCTCGGGCGCGTCTGAGTCCGCGCGCCGTGTGCGGGCGCTTCGGACTCTTCGCGTCGCGAGACGACGTCGAGACCCGCTTCGGCGTCGACGTGCCCGTCTCGGTCTGGGACGGGGCGCCCCGCTACAACGTCGCGCCGAGCCAGCCGGTGCTCGGCGTCCTTCCGAACGCCGAGGTGGCGAGTCTGCGCTGGGGGCTGATCCCCGCCGACACGCCGCCGGGGCTTCGACCGGGCCGGGTGGCCCCCGCCCACGGCCGCGAGTGGATCAACGCGCGGGTCGAGACCGTCGCGACCAAGCGCGCCTTTCGCACTGCCTTCGCCACCCGTCGGTGTCTGGTCCCCGCGTCGGGGTACTACGAGTGGGAGGGGAAGGAGACGGCCCCCGGTCCCGACGAGCCCTTCCAGCTCACCCCGCCCTCGGCGCGTCGGCCCCACTGGCATGCCCGCGAGCACACCGCGCTCTTCGCGATGGCCGGGATCGTCGCGTCGTGGACCCCCGAGCCCGACGTCGAAGCGATCGAGAGCGTGGCGATCGTCACGACCGACGCCGTGCCCGGTGTGGCCGCGGTGCACCCCCGGATGCCGCTCGTGCTGCCGCCGGAGCGCGAGGCCGATTGGCTCGCCCGCGCGCCGGCCCCCGATGAGCTCAACGCCCTCGTCGAGGAATCGGCGCGATTGGCCTGGGCGTCGCGCGTGGTGGGCGACGCCGTCAACTCCCCCCGCAACGAGGGCGCCTCCCTCATCGACCCGCGCTGACGCCGGAGAAGACCCAGACGACCATGCCGAAGTTGCACCGGAACGACGTCGCGCTGTACTACGAAGAAGCCGGCGCGGGTCCCCTGGTCCTGCTGAGCCACGGGTTTGGCGCCACCTCCAAGATGTGGCGGCCCCAGCTCCCGGTGCTCGCCGAGCGCTACCGCGCGGTGGCCTGGGATCTGCGGGGACACGGCCAGACCGTGAGCCCCGAGGATCCCGCGGCGTACAGCTCCGCGGCCTGTGTCGACGACATCGCCGCCCTCCTGGACACGGCGGGGGCCGATCGCGCCGTGATCGGCGGTCACTCCCTGGGTGGATACCTCTCCCTCGCCTTTGCCGACCGCTTCCCGGAGCGCGTGCGGGCCTTGCTCCTCGTCGGCACCGGTCCGGGCTTCAAACGCGACGAGCCCCGCGCCAAGTGGAACGAAGCGGCGACCAAGCAGGCCGAGCGGCTCGAGCAGCGCGGCCTCGACGCGATCCCGGCCTCGCAGACCGAGTGGGGGGGGACCCATCGCTCGGCGTCGGCACTGGCGTTCGCGGCGCGCGGCATGCTCGCCCAGTCCGATGGGCGTATGTACGAAGCGCTCACCCGGGTGCAGGTGCCCACCCTCGTGCTGGTGGGAGCCGACGACCGCGCCTTCCTGGCCGCCGCCGAGGTGATGACCGCCAAGATCGCCCGGGCGGAGAAGGTGGTGATCCCCGACGCCGGGCACGCGGTGAACGTCGACCAGCCCGAGGCCGTCAACCGCGCGCTGCGGGAATTCCTCGACGCGCTCTAGTGTCGGCGCCGTCGCGCCAAGGCCAGAACGGCGAGCGCTGCGAGACCGGTGACGGCGCCGCCCGCTTCGGGTACCGGATTCGGGCCCGCCGCCGAGACCGCGCGGCCCAAGGTGTCGACCCAGCCTCCGTCTGCGGCGGCGTCTTCCCAATCCCACCCGAGCCAGAACAGGTTGCCCGCGCCGACGCGAAACATCGCGACCAGCGCACCGGTCGCGCCGATCGAGAACGGAACGTTCGCGCCGCGGTCGGGCAGATCAGAGAACGCGTCGGTCGTGGTATTGAGGTCGAGGAACGCGACCGGGGTTTCGAAGACGGTGCCACCGACGCCGGTGCCGATGGCGAAACTCGCGGTCGAGGGTGTGACGTCGACGGCGTTGTCGCCGGTAAAAAGCGGGTCCAACGCGAGCAGGCTCTCGAGCAGCGTCTCCGACGTGGCGGCGTGGAGAATCGCCACGCCCCCGGCGCTCACAAAGGAGACGATCTCGTCGTCCGCTCCGGAGTCGGCGAAGTCCGCAGTCGGGTCCGCCACCTCGGGGTCGGGGATCACGATGACGTCGGCATTCGCGAGGGCGGCCTGCATCTCCGCGCGCGAGGTCCCCGTGAAGGGGACGACGCTGTGGCCGAGGGCAACGAGCGAGGACTCGAGGTTGGCGGCGTCGTTGACGTCGTCGACGTAGTCGGGGTCGTTGAAGAGCGCCACGCGCTGACTCTTGAAGAACGGGGCGAGGTCATCCACCACCGTACGGTTCATGGTCGCTACCCATCCGTCGTCCGAGAACCCGAGAGGGGGAGAGTTGAAGTAGTCGTTGCCCAACCAGATGACCTTGCCCCCGCTTCCGTCGAGCGGGAATGGGTAGGAGACGACCGTATGGGCGACGCCGGTCAACAGAGGTCCTTCGTAGAACTGCGTGGCCTCAGGGGGCAGCTCCTGGAGCCCGCGTGTGACGCTGACCGTCGATACCACGCCCGGTCCGCCCTGGTAGGGGGAACCCGTGGCGGCATCGAGAAGCGTCGCGCTGGCGTTGTCGACGCTCTCGACGCCGTAACCAAAGAGCCCTTGGACCAGCACACCGTTGTCGCCCCACACCGACGAATTGGTCATGAAGTCGCCCCCGCCAGACACGAAGCCGCGGATCTCGTCGCGCGCGGGCTCGCTCAGCGCGGCGAGGAGATCCCTCCCGTTGAGGTCCGGGCCCTCGAGTTCGGGGATGATCAGCAGGTCTTTGCCGACCAGCGCGTTCGCAAAGCTGCTCGCGGAGGTCCCGGTGAACGTCTCCACGTCGTGTCCGAAAGAAAGGAGCAATTCACGGATGTTCAGGGCTTCGGCGTCTCCGATGCCGTTGTCGCTCTCGTCCACGGTGTCGACGAAGGCCGGGTCGAAAAAGAGCGCGACGGAGCGCGAAGGATTGACGGTTTGGACGTTGACCGAGAGCGTCCAGGTATCGAGATCCGTCATCTGTTGCTCACCGAGTGCATCGACGATGCGAAGCGTCCAGATCCCCGAGACGTCCTGGCCGCGGAAGAGGTCGAGATCGCCGACGGGGAGGAAGGCCCCGTTCGCCGAGCCGGTGGGCGGCGCCGGGTCCTCGGCATCCATGGAGAACGTCGCGAGGATCTGAGACCCTTCCGTGTCACCTTCGCCGCGGTAGAGCTCGACCTCGACCCCGTCGTGCACGAGAAAGATCTGGAGGTTGTCGGCGTACACGGCGGTCGTGGTCAGCGACACGGTGATGCCGAACTCGTCGGGATCGGTCGAGATCCTCCCTCCTACATGCGAGTTGAGAGACACCTCGAGGCCCGCTCCCGCGTCCCCGTCGATATTGTCCTTGGGCGGCCCGGTGATGTTGAAGAACGTGGTCGCCGATACAGATCCCGGGGCGCAGAGCAGGACCACTGCGAGGGCGAGGCGGATCTGCGCGCGTCGGATCGAGGTCACGGCGTCAGCCCGAGGGCCTCGGCGACCCGGGGGAAGCGCTCCTCGCCCCAGAAGAGCTCCCCGTCCACCAGGAAGCTGGGAACGCCAAACACCCCCGCGTCCTCGGCCTCGCGCTGGATGAGCTCGAGACGCGCCCGGCCCGGCCCCGCGAGGAAGTCGTCGAAGGCGTCCGTCGGGATCCCGCATTCCTCGAGGAGGGTGCGGACGGCCCCGGGGTCGCCCGCCTCGAACTCGCGGCGAAAAAAGCGCTCGAAGGCGATGTCGTGATAGCGGCGCGGATCGCCCTGCTCCTGGGCGTAGAGAAATCCGATGTGGGCGACGGAGCTGTCGAAGATCTTGCGCGGACCGAGGAGCGTGATGCCGCGTCGGTTGGCCTCCCGGCGGCAGTCCATGTACGCGTAGCGGACCCGACGCCACTGGTGGTCGTTGCGGGCGTTCATGGTGTCGCGGCCCTGCTCGTCGAGCTTCGCGGCGCCGAGGAACTGGGGGATGTCGAGGGTGTAGGGACGCCACTCGATCGTCACGCCACTCGCTTCGGCGAAGCGGTAGGCCGTCTCCTGCGCCAGGTAGGCGTAGGGACTCTTGTAGTCGAAGAAGTGGATCGCCGCGGTCGCCATGGTCGGGGAGGCTAGGGGGCCTGGGGCTCGGTGTCCGGGATCTGCAGGGTCAGTCGGAACGCCTCCGGGTCGAACCCGTCGACCACCCCGGGCTGGCCGTACCACTCGACCGCCGGACCCACCTCGGCGAGGGCCAGGAGGAGCTTCAGCAGGGTCTCGGTCGGGCCGTCGAGCTCCTCGAGGCGCCGGGCGGAGAGGAGCTCCAGGGCGCGTGGCGCCTCGGCGAGCAGCGCCTCGTAGAAGCGGCGGATCTCGTCGATCCCGGTCGTCTGTCGTTTGCGGGCCCGGGCCGCGGAATCGGGGAGGACCCAGGTGTCGACCCACGGCTCCAGCGTCTCGAACCCTTCCGGCAAGCGCGCGCTCATCTCCCCTCCGGTGCGAGCGGTGCAGGGTATCGCGCGTCCGGGCGCTGTCGCCCGGCCGGTCTCCGGCCGCCGCGTGGCGCGAATGGCCGCCCCGCTACTCCGGGAGCACCTCCATCGGGATGCGAATCACCTCGAGGAGTTCGGCGTGGTCCTCGTCGTAGAGCGAGATGGTGACGGCCACGTGTTTCGAGTCCGGGTCGTCCTCCGAGAGCTTCTTGCGAAAGAAGACGAAGCCGTTCTCCTCGTTGCCCGGGTCGAGGGTGGCGCCTCGGATGCCTTCGGTCTTGGCGATCCGGAGCTCGTCCAGTCCGGGGTCCGCGTCCCGTACGAGACGGGTGACGTCGATCGCCTCGAAGCGCCCATCGCCGACCTCGAGCACGATGTCCTCGGCGCGATAGCGCACGCGATACGTGCCCGTATTGCGCACCTCCACGAAGAGAGGGGTGTGCTGGATCAGGATACGCTTCGTGCTGGCCGACCAGCTGCGCTCCTCCACCATGACCGAGACGTTGGTGGCCGGGCCGCGGGTGAGGGCGAAGCGTCGCTGGTCCTCGGCGCCGGCTTCGACGGGCGGGGCCAGACGCGCGTCGTCGCCGAGGCTCCCGCAGCCGTGGAGTGCCGCGCAGAGACCGAGCAGGAGGAGCG
>JANQRO010000442.1 GCA_028284525.1 Myxococcota bacterium
GTCCCAAGGGTTCGGCTGTTCGCCGATTAAAGTGGCACGCGAGCTGGGTTTAGAACGTCGTGAGACAGTTCGGTCCCTATCCGCCGTGGGCGTAGGAGATTTGAGGGGAGCTGTCCCTAGTACGAGAGGACCGGGACGGAGGCACCTCTGGTGTATCGGTTGTCGCGCCAGCGGCATTGCCGGGTAGCCATGTGCCGATGGGATAACCGCTGAAAGCATCTAAGTGGGAAGCCCACCCCAAGATGAGATCTCCCCGGAACTTCGGTTCCCTTAAGAGCCGTCCAAGACGAGGACGTTGATAGGCTGGAGGTGGAAGCGCAGCAATGTGTGGAGCTGACCAGTACTAATCGCTCGTGCGGCTTGACCATTAACCATGGGCGCACTTAGCGATGCAAGAAAACGCGAAAGCGTTTGCGCGCAGCGAAGGCGAAGCCTTCGCGAAGTTCGATCGAGACGTGTCCGCGTTTGCAGACACCCGCGAGCGATCACTGTTCGATTGTCCAAGGCTGTCGGATCATGACAGCTATGGTTTTCCCACTCTCTATTGAGCGGGGGCCACACCCGTTCCCATTCCGAACACGGAAGTTAAGCCCCGCTTCGGCGATGGTACTGCCAATGTCTTTGGTGGGAGAGTAGCGCGAGAGTGGGACCTCTCTGAGCGCCGTCGGTGCAAGCCGGCGGCGCTTTTTGTTGGTGTGGTGTACGGACACGGCGTCTACGTCGTTCGAAAGACAGGCACTTCGAAGTGCGTCACCAGGTCGGCTCCCGGAAGCTCGGCGCGCGCTTCGAGACGCCACAGCACGCGGTCGTCGGGATGCGTGTCATCGCTCGGGGGGCAGCCCTCGGGGATCTCGAACGTGGCGGGCAGGAGCGTCCCCCGCACGCCGCGCCCGAGCTGTCCCGCGGCGAGTTCGATTCGATCCTCCCACAACACGGTGTCGTGGCTGCGCCGCGACTTCCCGGCCCCGGTGGTCGCGCGGCGCACACAGACGAGGCGGAGGGTGGCGCCCGCGTCTCGCGGGAGCGGGCGGCCGGTCTCGACGCGCGCGGAGAAGCGCCCGCCGATCCGACCCGGTCGCGTGTCCAAGGTGAGCACGGCGACGCCGAAGCGCCGCGCGCGCACGGCGGCGAGCAGGGCCCAGGCGAGGAGCCCGATCCCGACCGCGGGGAAGAGCACCCCGAGCGCCGCGGCGGTGTTGCCACCGCGCATCTCTTCCAAGAGCCTCGGGAGCATCGGCCAGGAGATCGCGTTCCAGACGAGCGCGACGCTCCACGCGAGCACCGCGTTGGCCCGGGCACTCCCGCGGAGCTCCCCGGCCGCCCAATCCGGCTTCCACATCCACGGCTCGTCGGGATAGCGGGCGCGGAGCGCCGCTTCGCCACGCCGGGTACCGCGCGCGTGGACGACGAGAGCGAGCAGGCCGCACCCGACCAGCGTGAAGAGCACACCGACCACCAGGATGCCGACGTGGTCTCGGAAGGCTCCGTCGTGCCTCGGGTCCGGGGCGACGAAGATCAAGAGAGCGAGCCCGACGAGCGCGAAGATCCCCCCCAAGACACCGACGATCACGTCGCCGGCGAGCCCGCCGACGCGTCGGGGCCCGGGACGCGTGGTCGCTCCAACCCCCGCGAAGACGCGGTCGTCTGTCGGCCGGGAGGGAGGCATCGCGGACGTCCGACTTCGACCCGTCCTAGAGGTCGTCCGGGATGTCGCGGTCGAGCACGGTCTTGCGTCCTTCGCGCCGGGCGTTGTCGATGGCGCGCTCGCACACCCGTCGCACGATGTCGGAGAGCGGCTCGAGCACGCGATCGGAGGTGTTGTAACCGGCGCGGCGTTTCACGAAGTCCTTGAGACGACTCGCGACGATGAGCACTTCGTCGTCGGACGAGGCGGATGCGCTCGTCGGAGACGTCTGCGGGCGGACGACGCGCCGACGCGGGGCGCGCGGCGGATCACCGGCGTCATCCGCCCGGGCGGGAGCGCGCTTCTCGACTGCCCAGGACTCCCGGTGGTTGGCGTCGGGAAGATGGACCTCCCAGCAGTCGACGCCGCAGAACACCAGCGCGGTGCGTTTGCGGTTGCAGGTGGAGACATTGCAGGCCCAGTAGACGGCCCCGAGGCCGATCGGGGTCTTGCAGACGCTGCAGCGCTTCCAGAGCCGGGGATCGTCCACGTCGGGTCCTCGCTTCGTGCGGTGCCGAGGGTTGTACCCGGCAGAGGGCGCCCGGTCGACCGGCGGCACCAGGTCGATCGGTTCCACCCCGTCCACGCTTGACGCTCCGCGTTCTTTCCCCGGGGGGAGCTGAGCCGCCAACCGGCGCTCCCATCTCAAGGGGCCGGGCCGAGGAGCCGATTCGAGCGCTGGATCTCCACGCCCAGAAGGAGGGGGACGGGTATGCGCCTCTTGGCCATCCTGTTGCTGGCGGCTCTCACCGCCTGTGCCACGAGCGAATGGGACCGCGTCCGGTCGAAGGACTCGGCGGACGAATACCGTCGTTTCGCGAAGCTACGCCCCGACTCGCCCTACCGCGACGAGGCCCTCGAGCGCGCCGGGTTCCTCGACCTGCGCGACGACCCCAACTGGGAGGATTTCGAGGCCTTCCGCGCCAAGTACCCCCATTCCGACTACATCCGTCGCGCCGCGATCTTCTTCGAAGAAGAGAGCTACGAGCGCGCTCGCCGGGTGGGGACGGCCGCGGCCTACCAGGAGTTCCTGCAGAGCTTCAGCGACGGCGACTACGCGGCCAACGCCCGTGCCGCGGTCGAGTATCTCTCGAACGACGGTTTCGCCAGCGACCCGCAGGCGCTCGCCGACTTCATCCGGCGGCACCCGAACAGTGACTACGGCGTCGAGGCGCGCCGCGCGCTCCAGATGCTCGCGGTCCGTCAGGGCAAGCGCTTCAAGCGCGTCGGGTTGCGGGTCGAGATCGACGGCGCGGTGGCGAGTCCCGACCGGGTGCGTCGCAGCTTCCGCAAACGCGCCGAGGCCGCCTACGCGGGCAGCCCGGTGCAGCTCGTGAGCGATTCCTCTCTCTCCGCGAACGTCGACGGATGGATCACGATCCGTCACGCGGAGAATCCGACCACGACCCAGGTCACCGACGGGAAGATGTTGCCCCCCGGCGTGGTCGCCGAGACCGAGCTCTCGTTCACCCCGGTCACCAGCGACGAACCGATCTTCGAGGAGCGCTTCACCCTTCGGGTCTCCGACTCCGAACGGCGACCCAACACCTCCGTCCTCTTCACGCCGCGCAGCGAGCTCTACTGGACCCAGTTCTTCGTCCCAATGGCCACCTGGCCCACCCAGCTCGCACGGCGCGGTCACTGGAAGAGCGAAGAGGCGCTCCGCGACCTGGACCTCAGCGGCGACCGCGCCATCGCGCTCTTCCGCGACGGGAGCTTTCGATCGATCGCCGTCGCCGACCCCGCCCATCCGACGTCGGTGGCGCACTACCGCGCCGGGCGCGAGCTCGTCGACTTCGAGGGCGTCCGGCGCTACGCCAACGCGGTCGTCGCGTTCGGACAGGACGGGATCCGCGTGCTCGCGATCGGTGGCGACGGCGGTGCCGGCGAAGTGGCGTCCTGGGAACGCGGCGAGGTCGGCGCCGTGCGCGACGTCGCGCGGGTCGGAGAGCAGCTGATCGTCGTGAGCTCGCGAGGCGTGCTCCAGATGCCCGTCCGCGGCGGCGAGGTCTCACAGCTGATCAACGGGAAGCTCGTCGGCGTCGCGCACGACGCGGA
>JANQRO010000454.1 GCA_028284525.1 Myxococcota bacterium
CGAGATGCCCGCGCACGCCGCCGCCTGAGCGAGGCGTCCCCACCCGTGCGAGCGCGCGGCCGCGGGGGTCTCGTGGGCGGCCTCGCCGTGTGCGTCGCCCTGGCGGCGGCCGCGGCGGGCTGCGGCGACGAGCCCGAGGGGTTCGTCGGCGAGCTGCTCCGCGCCGAGCGCGGGTGGTGACGCCTCGCTCAGGCGGCGGCGTGCGCGGGCATCTCGCGCAGCGGCGCCACCTCGAGGGGCTCGGCGTCCCAGCTCCGGAGCTCCGGAATCACGTGCTCGGCGAAGCAGCGCATGCTGCGCTCGGCCTCTTCGTAGGGCATCCCGGCGTAGCTGAAGTTGCCGAACACCGCGCGCATGTCGATCACGTCGCGGATCGCCTCGATCTTCTCGAGCACCTGCTGGGGCGTGCCCCAGGGCATCAGCTTCACGAAGTCGTCGGCGGCACCCTGGGTGCCGTGGCGCCCGATGTATTTGCCGACGTTCTTGTAGAACTCGTAGCCCTTCGACTGGCCGAAGTGCTCGGCGGTCATCTCGTAGTGCTTCATCGCGGTGTGGTAGTACTTGCCGATCCACTTGTAGGCCATCTCCTCGGCCCGGTCGGCGCTCTCGTCGACGAAGTAGAACCCACCCACGATCGGCTTGGGCGCGTCGGTCTTGTTGACCTCGCGGAAGACCTTGCCGTAGACCTCGAAGTCCTCGCGGACCACGTTCCACGGTTTCTGCGGGATCACCAGCAGCCCGATCCCGAGCTTCGCCATGATCGGCATCGACTCGGGCGAGACGGCCGCGGCGAAGGTGCGACCGCGGAAGCTGCGCAGCGGGAAGGGGCGGATGTCCCGACGCGGCTGCTGGGTGGCCTCGCCGCCTTCCATGTAGCCCTTCTCCAGAGCGTCGAGCACCAGCTGGGCGTGCTCGACGAAGCGACCCCGGCCCTCGTCCATGTCGATGCGGAACCCGTCGTACTCGACACGGCCGAGGCCGCGACCCAGCCCGAGGATCAGTCGGCCCCCCGAGAGGTGGTCGATCAGCGACACCTGCTCGGCGACGCGGACCGGGTCGTGCCAGGGCAGCACGACCACCGCGCTGCCCAGGAGGATGTTCTTGCTGTGCCCTGCCATGTAGGTGAGGAACTGCAGCACGTCGGGGCACATCGTGTAGTCGGTGAAGTGGTGCTCGATGCCCCACACCGAGTCGAAGCCGAGAGGCTCTGCCATCTCCGCCAGACGCACTTCCTGACGGTACACCTCGGCATCGGAGATCGCGTTCTCCGGGTTCTGAAAGAGCGGCGACATTCCGACGTGCATGGGACCTCCGGGGCTCGAAGCGGTGGGTTGGAGCCGGGATCAGCGGCGTGCGCGCGACGCGCGCGCGGCGGGCGTGCAGACGACACGCACCGCGTCCGCAGCCGGTCTCGGTCGGTCCGGAGCATAGAGGATGTGACCCGGATCCATCCAGCGAAGGCACCGACTAGACGATGCAGCAGGACGGCGCGGCGAACGCGGGAGGCGACACGAGCATGCGAAGAGTGGGATGGCTGGCGGCGCTGTGCGGGCTGTGGGTGGGTACGGCCGGCGCCGACCCGCTCCCGGCCGCGCAGCGCGCGGCGCTCCTCGCGACCGGTGTGGTCAGCGAGGCGACCCTCGACGCGATCGAGACCGAGGATCGCGTCCGGGTCATTGTGAGCTTTCATGAGCCCCCAGCGGCCACCCGTGCCGCTCGCGACGCCGCACCCCACCGCGCGGCGCTGGCGAGCCGAGGCGACGCCATCCTGGCCGGACTCTCGCGTCAACAGTTTCAGCTGCGCCGACGCTTCACCAGCCTTCCGGCGCTCTCGGGATTCGTCGACCGGGCGGGCCTCGAACGCCTGGCCCGCGACCCGAACGTACGCTGGGTCGAGCCTTCGCTCGGAGGTGCGGGGGCCCTCAACGAATCGATTCCACTCGCGCAGATCGGGCAGGCCAAGAGCCTCGGGCTGAGCGGGCAAGGCGTGCGAATCGCGGTGCTCGACAGCGGCACCGACACCGGTCACTCGGATCTAGCCGGCGTGGTGGTGGAGGAGCGCTGTTGGTGTGAGGACAACCTGCTCCAGGGTTGCTGTCCGAACGGGATGACCACGCAGAGCGGCAGCGGTGCCGCGTTCGACGACGAGGGTCACGGTACGCATATCGCTGGAATCATCGCGTCGAACGGGACGATTACTGCGGAAGGCGCGGCCCCGGACGTCGAAATCGTCTCGATCAAGGTGCTCGACGACACGAATCGCTTCTATGCGGACGACGGCATCCTCGCGGCCCTCGACTGGATCAACACCCAGAGCACCCTCGAGAATCCCTACGTCGACATTGTGAACATGAGCCTGGCGACCGCGCCTGTATTTGGTGTGCCCTGTAACCCGGGCGTGGGCGTGGGTCCAGCCGCTTCGGGCTGGACGACCGCGGTCGCGAACCTGACGCAGAAGGGGATCCTGGTCGTCGTCGCGTCCGGCAACGATGGTCTCGGCTCTGTCGCTCCAGCCCCGGCGTGTGTACAGGAGAGCTTCTCCGTTGCCGCGAGTTGGGACTCCAACTTCCCCAGCCCCTTCGATTGGAGCATTCCTCCGTGCACCGACCCCTTGGCCGCGCCAGATGAATGGGCCTGCATCAGCAACGCCTACGATGGCCTCGCGAAGACCGACGTCGTCGCCCCCGGCGCGTTCATCTGGTCGGCCGCGCCTGGCAACTCCACCTCGCTGAAAGCCGGTACCTCACAAGCCGCAGCCCACGTCACCGGTTGTGCCGCCCTAGTCGTCGAGGCCAACGCGGGAGACCCGACCCGCACCCTCACCGATCTCGAGAACGATCTGCGGGACTCACCGACCTCGATCACCAGCCACGCCGCGTCCTTCGGCAGTAGCTTCCCCCGCCTCGACTGCGCGACGGCGGTGCCCGAGCCCGGACGAACCGCTCAGGGGCTCGCGCTGCTCGCCGCCTTCGCGGCCGCGCTGCGACGCGCCTCGCCCTCGCGACACCCCGGGCGCTGCGCCTCCAGCTGAGCGAAGACCGCGCTCTCGGGAAAGGCCTGGGCGATCACGTGCCCCTGGTCGGGGAGCACCACGAGTTCGACGGGCGCGCCGAGCTCGCGCAACCGCGCCTCGGTGGCGCGCATCCGGGTGAGCCACCTGGCGTCGCCCTCGCCGACCACCATGTGCACCGGAATGTGTCGGAGCTCGGCGAGCCGCTCGAAGTCGGCGTCGCTCCCGGGCAGGCCCGGCGCGGCGAGCAACGAGCAGAAGAGCAACGGGTGCTCCCCCGCGACCCGGAAGGCGGCGATGCCCCCGTTGCTGATGCCCGCGACGTGGAAGGCGTTGCCCTCGATGCGGTAGCGCTCGCGCAGCTCCTCCAGGAGCGGCGGGATCAGCGTCTCGGCGCCGTCGAAGAAGAGGCGTCCCGGCGGCGCCACCGGACTCACGACGATCCAACCGTGGCGCTCGGCGTGGTCCCAGTAGGCGCGGTGGGCGATGTCGACCATCTCGTCGTTCTGCGGCCCCGGCGCCAGCGCGAGCACCGCCGGGGTGGCCACCTCGGGGTCGTGGTTCGCCGGCAGGGTGAGGGCGTAGCGGAGCTGCACCATGGTCCCGCCGGGGGTCGCGGTGTCCTGGGCGGAGGCGGACACCGCGCCGACCAGGAGTGCCACGACGGCGATCGCGTGACCGGAGTGAAAGGGCACCCGCGAAGGGTCGCACGGATCCCAGAGGACCGCCCCACGCGCGAGAACGTGTCAACACCGGGGTGGAACTCGCACCGATCGCCTCGGATCAGAAGCGGAACGCCATCCCGATGTAGGGCCCCGACAGGTCGGCGTCGAACTGCACGTCGGAGATGTCGATCTCGTAGGCGGCGAAGCGGTAGCGGGCCTGGAAGCTCACATTGTGCATCAGGAAGAGCTCCATTCCGGCCTCGGCGTCGAAGGTGGTGCCCTTCTTGCCGATCGTCATCCCCTTGGCTTCTCCAAAGAAGCCCAGACGCGTGAACGGGTAGCCCTCCAGACGCAACCCGACCTGGGGCACCGGGACAAAGAACGACTCGTTCTCGTCGACGTCGACCACCCCCGCGGTTTCGTGTTGGATCTCGCCGCGGCCGTCGAGAAGACTCACCCCGAGGATCGGCGAGAGGGTCACCCGCTCGCCCATGTACATCGCATCCCAGCGGTAGGCGAAGTCGTAGGTCTCGAGCTGGAAGTCGCTCTTCACCGTGCCGAGGCTGAAGCCCTGGCCGTTCACGCTGAGCCCCTCCCCCGGGTCGAGGTCGCGCTTGCCCTTGAAGCGGTACGGGGTGTAGGTGAAGCGCAGGTGGTGGCGCAGGAAAGGCTGGAAGTCGATCCGCGTCCAGTAGGTGCGGTCGTCGTCGATCCCGAGGGTGTCGTCGAAGTCGAGGTCGCTGTCGGCGCTCCCCCCGAAGCGGGTGTCGCCGTTCAGCTGCTGGAGCGTCGCGCCGCCGCTGATCTGGAGGAACCAGGTGCGGTGTCCCTCGTACTCGACGCTGCCAAAGGCGTCCCAGAAGCCGGCCTGAGCGCTCGGGGCGACGACCAGCGACAGAGCGGCCAACGCCGCCCACACAACGGGTTTCATGGGGAATCTCCCTCGCGGTTCGCCGTGGGTATTCGGCTGCGCGAGAGAGCTTCTTGAGGCGGGCGCTCGAGACGGGCGTCGGATCCGGGGCCCAAACCGGACGTCTCATCGGTCGCTTGGCCTGCGCGTTGCGCGCTGCTGAGCGACGCGTCGCGCGAGGTGTGGGTGCAGGCCTAGACGCGGAGCGCCTGGAGCAACGCGGCCTCGCGGGTGGCGTCCTCCTGCATGTAGGCGCCGGAGACCCGGTCGAAGAGCGTGCCGTAACGGGCGTGGATCGCCTTCGCGACGTCCTGGGGGCTTTCGCCCTGCACGGCGAAGGCGTCGAGGATCTCGTCGTTGATGAGACCGCCCATCTCGACCCACTTGCCCTCCTTGGACATGCGGTTGAGCTCGGGCTGGAGCTCGCCCCAGCCGTGGAGGTCGAGCACACCCTTGTAGGCCGGGGTCGAGGCGTAGAACGCGATCTGCTGCCGCAGCTTCGTGTCCGACTTCTGGTAGGACTCCTCGTCGGATCCCGTCACCACGAACACCGGACAGTCGATCACGAAGTCGGCCCGGGTCTTTCCCGCCTTGGCGAGTCCGCGCTCGATCGCCGGAAGCGTGACCTCCCGCACGTAGCGCTCGGTGGTGAAGCCGTGGCAGATGATCCCCTCGCACACTTCGCCGGCGACCTCGCTCATCTTCGGGCCCACCGCGGCGAGGTAGACCTTCGGCGCCCCGTATTCGATGTCCGTGGGAGTGAAGAAGGGCGTCATCAGGGTGTGTTGATAGAACTCACCGCGGAAGTTCAGCCGCTCGCCCGTATACCACGCGTTCCAGATGGCCCGCGTCGCGAGGATCATCTCGCGCATCCGCTCGGCCGGCTTCGACCAGGGCATCCCGAAACGCTTGGTGATGTGGGCGCGGATCTGCGAACCCAGCCCGAGGATGAAGCGGCCCTTCGAGAGCGCGTTCAGATCGTGGCCCATGTGGGCGAGCAGGAGCGGGGTGCGGCCGAAGGCGACGGCGATCGCCGTCTTGAGCTCGACTCGTTCGGTGTGCTCCGCGGCGAGCGCGATGGGCAAGAAGGGGTCGTGCCCGGTCTCGGCAGTGATCAACCCGTCGTAGCCCGCGGCCTCGAGCGCGCGGGCGCGCGCCGGCACGTCCGCGAGCTGTCCGTCCAACATGAACGCATCGACCTTCATGACGCTCCTCCACCCGTTCCGAGAACGGTTCCAGAAGTTGGGGGAGCGCCATGGTAGGCGAGGCCGTCTAGGAGAACGAGATCTGGACGTCCCGACGCTCCTCCTCGCTGGCTTCGAAGAGCTCGCGGGGGGTGAGCTGCATCATCCCGGCGATCAACACGTCGGGGATCTGCTCGATCCGGATGTTGAAGGAGTTGACACTCGCGTTGTAGAACTCGCGACGGTCGGCGATCTGCTCCTCGACCTCCGAGATGCGCTCCTGGAGCTGGTTGAAGGAGGAGTCGGCCTTGAGCTCGGGGTAGGCCTCGGCGACGGCAAAGAGCTGGCCCAGGGCGCCGCGCAGCGCCGAGTCGGCCTGGCTCTGCTCGCCCACGGTCTTGGCGCCGAGCAGCGCCGCCCGCGCCTCGGTGACCCGGGTGAGGACCTCCTTCTCGTGGCCCATGTAGCCCTTCACCGTCTCGACGAGCTTGGGCAGCTCGTCGCTGCGCTGCTTGAGCAGCACGTCGATGTTGGCCCAGGCCTGGTCGATGTTGTGCTTGAGACGGATCAATCCGTTGTAGATCCCCACCCCGTAGAGGACGAACCCCACGAGGACGAACGCGAAGACCGCGAGTCCGACGATTCCCATCACTTCCTCCTATGTGCCCGATCGCACCTGGGTCACGAGCGCCCAGAGACACGCCACGGCGAGCGCCGCGCCGCCAAAGATCCCGAGCAGCGCGCGCACACGCAGCCGGGAGACCAACGACGCCTCGCCGTGGTCCGAAATCAGAAAGGGGGCGTGGCGCTGGGGGTCTGCGGCGACCACGACGCGGTCGTCCACGGCCTCCCGCGCCGCCTCCTGGACGGTGAGCTGGCGCGCCGCCTCCCACTCCGACGCCGACACCTCGCCATCGCCGTCGCGGTCGAAGTGCGCCATCGCCTCGGGGTCGCTCTTGAGCGCGCGCAGCTTGTCGATCACCCGCGCGCGGCGTTCGGCGGCCAGCCCGGGGCGCTCCTGGGCGACCCCCAGCACGTAGAGCGCGTCGCCGGCGTGGATCCGCCACTCGCGAAAACGCAGCCTCTTGGTCGACAGCCCGAGCCAGCCGCGCTTCTGCCAGGGGCTCGCGTCGAAGCCCTCGTCGTCGTTGCCGAAGACCATGCTCGAGAGCCCGCCGCGCCGCGCCTCGAAATCGCACCCGAGCTCGACCCTCGCCTTTGCGGGCACGACGACCACCGTTCCCGTGTCGTCCTCGAGCGCGAAGGGCCAAGCCGACGAGTCGCCGCTGTCGATCGTCACCCAGGTCGTGCTCTTCTTGCTCTTCCGCTCTTCCTCGACCCTGAAGCGGTAGTAGGCGCAGGGAGTGCGGGTGATCGGCGACTCGAGCTCGGCCTTCTCCTGGGCGCGACCGTGGAGCTCGACCCGACCCATGGGCATCGAGCGCACCCTGGCGGTGGGGGTGTCGACGATCAGACGCATCCGGCGCCACACCCGAAAGCCCCAGCCAAAGGCCACGACGCCCCCGACACAGCCGAGGGCGGACTCGAAGATCCCGCCGTCCATGTGTCCCCTGTATCTGGGTCCGTCGACACCGTGCCGCACCGGGCCGAACTCGGCGCCGGGACCCCCGCCCCGACGCGTCCCCGCTCATCGGTCGGGCGGGTCTCGAGATCAAGCGGCTCGATCAAGCCCGGGCGGGCGAGCGCCGATGGGTACGCGATGGGGTTCGCGAGCGCGGTCCACGACCTGAAGACCCTGGTGCTCTCCTTCCACCCGGCGGTGGCGATCGATACCGCCGAGGAGGCGCGGGTCGAGCGCATCGTCGACGCGATCGCCGAAGACCTCGGGCTCCCGGTCTTCGTGTGGACGATGAACCAGGGCCTGGTGCGCCAGCCCGCGGGCCCCGGGGAATCCCACCGGACCACCGCGGAGCCCGGCGCGCTCCTCGCCCACCTCGAGGGGCTCACCGTGGACGGGCTCTTCCTGCTGAAGGACCTCGCCCGACACCTCGAAGCACCGGGGGCGGCCCGCGCCTTTCGCGATGTGACCAACGCCTTCGCCAACCGTTACGCAACGCTGATCGTGACCGGCGCCGGGCATCGCTTCCCCCCCGACCTCGACGGCGACGTCGTGCACTTCGACCTCTCGCTCCCTGGCCCCAAGGAGCTCGGCGACGTCGTCGACACGGTGCTCCACTCGATGTCGGCGCGGCGCCCGACCCGGATCGAGCTCAGCCCTGACGAGCGCGAGGAGGTGCTCCGCGCGCTCCAGGGGCTCACCCTCAATCAGGCGCGCCAGGCGGTGGCGCGGGCCATGCTGAGCGGCGACTCGCTGTGCTCCGAGGACATCCCGGAGATCCTCGAGACCAAGGCCGCTGCACTCGGTGACGACGGCGTGCTCGAGTACTACCCCGCCGAGGACAATGGCTTCGACCTCGGAGGCTTCGAGCGGCTCGTGGAGTGGCTGGCGCGCGCGCGGATCGGCTTCCGCCCCGAGGCCGCCGAGCTCAACCTGACGCCGCCCAAGGGCCTGCTCCTCGTCGGGGTGCAGGGCTGTGGGAAGTCGCTCGCCGCGAAGTGGGTGGCGCGGGAGTGGTCGCTCCCGCTCCTCAAGCTCGACGCCGGCCGGCTCTACAACAAGTACATCGGCGAGACCGAGCGCAACCTGCGACGGGCGATCCAGATCGCCGAGTCGATGGCGCCGGCGGTGCTGTGGATCGACGAGATCGAGAAGGCCTTCGCGGGCTCGAAGGTCGGGGTCGACCAGGACGGCGGGGTGAGCCAGCGCGTCCTCGCCACCTTCCTCACCTGGATGCAGGAGAAGGAGAGCGAGGTCTTCGTCGTGGCCACCGCGAACGACGTCCTGGTGCTCCCGCCCGAGCTGCTCCGCAAGGGGCGCTTCGACGAGATCTTCTTCGTCGATCTCCCCGACGAGGCCGAACGGGTCGCGATCTTCGAGATCCACCTGCAGCTGCGCAAGCAGAACCCGGCGCTCTTCGACCTCCCCGCGCTCGCGGTGGCGACCGAGGGCTTCAGCGGCGCCGAGATCGAGCAGGTCGTGATCGCCTCGCTCTACGGCGCGCTCCACAACGAGCAGCTCCTCGACACCGCGCTGCTCCTCGCCGAAGCCGGCAACACCCGACCGCTCTCGGTGTCGCGCCGGGAAGACATCGAGCGTCTGCGCGCGATGGCGCGGGAGCGTTTCGTCCCGGTGCGCTAGCGGGGCGACGAACTGGCGCCTACCCGAAGAGCTCGGCGATCGTCTCTTGAAACCCGAGGGCCGCGGCCCGCGGATCGGCGGCGCCGCGAATCGGGCGACCCACCACGATGTAGTCGGCGCCGGCGGAGAAGGCCTCGGCGGGGGTCATCACCCGTTTCTGGTCGTCGACCCCGCGGTTCTCCACGGGGCGGATCCCCGGGGTCACGATCAGCAGGCGCTCGCCCAGCTCGGCACGCAGCGCGCGGGCCTCGAGCCCCGAGGAAATCACCCCGTCGCAGCCGGCGGCCAGCGCGCGGCGCGCTCGGGAGAGCACCAGCTCCTCCACCGACACGGCGAAACCCAAGTCGTCGAGGTCGCCGCGGTCGAGGCTGGTGAGCACGGTCACTCCGAGCACCTTGAGCGCGCTGTCCTCGCGGGCGGCGGCGGCCGCCTCGAGGATCCTTTGGTTGCCGTGCACCGTGACGAAATCCGCCGGATGTTCGCGCAATCGGCGCACCGCGGCGGCCACGGTCTCGGGGACGTCGAAGAACTTGAGGTCGGCAAAGACCCGTTTCCCGCGCTCGGCGAGGGCGGCCAGGAGCTCGAAGTAGCCCCCTGCCATGAAGAGTTCGAGGCCGATCTTGTAGAAGTGCACCGCGTCGCCCAGCCGGTCGACGAGGGCGAGCGCCTCCTCCGCCGAGGGGACGTCGAGGGCCAGGATCAAGCGCTCCCGCGGCGGAATCGGCTTCGTCGAGAGCTGGTCGGACACGGCCTCTCCGCGGATGCGCGACGGATTTGCGCCGCGGTGGCGGCACTTTAGCGCGGGGCCTCCCGAGGGTGCAGCGAGCCGTCTAAGGCCGCGCCGCGGATTGCCGATGGAGGGGCTGGGAGGGGACCGTGTCGCAGCCCGTCGACGTCCAGATCACGGAAGCCGAAGAGCGTTTTCTGCGCGGGTTTGTCCGCCGCGAGGTGCTGCCGTGGTTCGGCGCCTGTGTGGTGCTGGCGCTGATCCTCGCGGCGATGGCCTTCGCCGTGGCGACTTCCCTGGCCACGCCGGTTCTCTCGGAGAGCTCGCGCAGCCTCGGCGCAGCCCGCGTCGCCGACAGCGAGCCGGGCGAGGCCGCGGCCCCGGAAGACTGGGAGGCCCAGCTCGCCCAGCTCCGCAGCGATCTCGAGGGTCGCGTCGCCGAGGGCGAGGGAAGCCTGACCCAGGTCCGCGAGGAGCTCGCGGGGGCCGTCGAGGAGATGAAGAGCCTGCGCGACCGGGTCGCCCGGGCCGAGCGCGCAGCGAAAGGCGGCGCCAAGCGGGGCGCGGGCCCCGAGCTCGCCAGCGCCGACCTGAAGCGCATCCTGCAACGACTCCAGGGTGTCGAAGAGCGCCAGAGCGAGCTCGAGAAGAAGCGCGAGAAGTTCAGCCAGGACACCCTCGCGCGGCTCCTCAACGTCGAGGTGAGCCGTGACGAGGCGGAGACCTCGCGTCTCGCCAACGAAGAGAACGCGCGTCAGCGGCTCCATCAGCTCGAAGAGCGCCTCTCTCGGATCGAAGCGGGCGGCGCGGGGATCCCGGCCTCACAGCCCTGAGCGTCGTCCCCTCCCGTCCCCAGCCCGTCGATCCCGCTAGGCTCTGCCCTCGCGTCCCCCGTGCGTCTCCGACGGAGACCAGGAGTCCGCGTGTCGCTCTCCGACCTCGGTAGCCTCGGCGAGTTCTTCGGTGCCCTCGGTGTGATCGGCTCGCTCGTGTACCTGGGGCTGCAGATCCATCAGAACACCCGCGCCCTCAAAGCGAGCTCGAATCACGCGCTGAACGATTCGTTCTCGGCCTTCCTCACCCTGCTCGTGCAGACCCCCGAGGCGGAACGCATCATGGCCGAGGGCGTGACCGATCTCGAGCGACTGAGCCCCGAGGAGCGCAGCACCTTCTACTCGCTGCTGGGCATCCTCTTCGGCAACTTCGAGAACGCCTTCTTCCACTACCAGCAGGGCATGATGGACGACGCCCAGTGGCACCGCTGGCGGATCGCGATCGGCTGGTACGTCGGCTTCCCGGGCGTGGCGCGTTGGTGGACCAACCGCAAGGTCGTTGCCAGCGATGAATTCCGCGCCCTCGTCGAGCGCGAGAGCGCCCGGATGGGCCCGAGCGACCCGGCGACGTGGGCGCCGTCTGCCGACCTCGAGCTCTCGGCCGTGGTGCCGCCCGGCAGCGCCGAGCTCTCCAGCTAGCGCCACAGAAGGAAGCGCCCTCCGCTCCCCGGGCTCAGTCGAGCTCGGCGACGACCTCCGGGCGCAGCTCGAGGGGAAGCGCGATCTCGTCGAGCTCGGCGTCCTCGCCGCTCGCCGGCTCTCCCCCGGCGTCGATGCGGTCGCGCCCCACCGACCACACCCGCCGCTGGGCCCCGGAGTAGCGCAGCGTCGCGCCGTCGAAGGGATCCAGCGGGAGCGCCGGCAGATAGTCGGGCACGAGGGCGGTCAGGACGGCCGGATAGCGGCCGTGGTCGAGGCGGTAGGCGCGCAGCGCCAGCACGCTCCGCGTCGCCACCCGACGGACCTCGAGGGCGCAGAACTGCTCGTGGTAGCGGCGGAAGGCCGGCGCGGCGACCCGCGAGAGGATCTCGCCGACGGCGTTGGGCCGGACGTAATCGATCGGCCGCATCGCGTCGGCGTGTTCGACCAGGGCCTGGCCGCACTCGCCCGCGGCGTCGCGGTGTACCCGGAACGCCTCGGCGATCTTCGCGAGGGTGCGGTGGTGGTGGTAGAAGTAGCCGCCGGACGAGCCGCGCATGAAGAAGGGAACCCCCTCGCGCTGCCGCTCCATGCCACTGGTGAACTGGGTCTTGAAGGCCTGGTACTCCCCGGCCCAGACGCGGTGCCGCGCCTCCGCGGGAATCGGCCGATCGCCGAGCTGCTCGAGCCAGGCGCTCACCGTGAGGGCCGTCGCCCCGCGGGCCTCCAGCAGGTTGCGGACGCGTGCGTAGCCGAGCTCCTGGATCCGCCCGCCGACCATCGCCCCGACCAGGGTCACGTCGTCGCCGGTCGCGATCCGCTCGCCCAGCCGCACCGTCAGGAGCGCGTCGGCGAACGCGGCGTCGAGGTGACCGGCCTGCGCTTGGGCGAGGGCGCGAACGTCGAGGAGCTGCGCCAGCGCGCGGAGCTCGAGGAGCAGCGGGTCCTCGGTCCCCGGCGGGGGAAACTGCAGGGCCGGGCGAGCCACGGCCTCGGCGATGGTCGAAAAGACCGTCTGGCCCTCGGGGCTCGCCATCCGGGCGCGGTCCCAGGAGAGGGGTGCCCACTCGGAATCGATCCGCTTGGCGGCGGCGAGAGCGGCCCGGAGTGCGTCGTAGCCGTTCTCCCCGGCGGCGAGACCCGCCCGGGGCAGCAGTAGATCTGCGTCCTGGGGATCGGGGAGGTCGCGGGAGACCCGCCACCCCCACAGCGAAGCGAGCGCCAGCGCAACCGCCACACCGGCGATCGCGAGATGTCGGGGTCGGAACTCCACCGAGGGGATATCGGCCGGTGGGCGGCGAAGCTGAGGGCCGACGGCCGGATCCCCGTTTAATCGACGGGCCCGACCGACCGATCGGAACCCCGTGCAGAAGATTCTCGTGGTAGAGGACAATCGGCTCGAACAGGAACGCATCCGCGACTGTCTGGGCGACAGCTATGCACTCCGCTTCGTAGAAGAGGCCGCCGCCGCGGCGGATGCGCTGTGCGAGCAGCGGCCCCATCTGGTCCTGCTGGACGTGACCCTGCCCGACGGCGATGGCTACGGCGTCTTCGAAGCGCTGCGGGGGGAGGGGCTCGGCACGGCGATCCCGGTGGTCTTCCTCACCGGCCGGGGGGCCCCCGAGGACAAGGTCCGCGCCTTCCACCTGGGCGCCGACGACTACGTGGTGAAGCCCTTCGAGCCCCTGGAGCTGAAGGCGCGGGTCGAGGCCCGCCTCGCCAAGCGCCCGGTGCCTCCGGTGTTGCGCCGCGGGCCCCTGAGCATCGATCCGGCGCGGATGCGGGTCGACCTCGGCGAGGGCGGCCTGCTGGACCTCACCCCCAACGAGTTCCGCGTGCTCTTCCGCTTGGCCGAGGAGCCGGGACGCGCCCGGCGCCGCGAGGAGCTCCTGGAGGCCCTGTGGGGCGACACTGCGGTGACGCCCCGGACGATCGACACCCACATCTACTCGATCCGCACCAAGCTCGGCGCCTTGCGGGGCCTGATCGAGACCGTCTCGCGGGTGGGCTACCGCTTCAACGAACACGCGGCGGACTGACCACCACCCGCTCGAGCGCACTACCATGGTCGTCCGGACCCGCGAGGGGTCCGCCGGGCGGACCCGCGAAGGTCTGTGGGGCGGACCCGTGAGGGGTCCAGGTCCCGACGCGGGCCCCTGCGGAACCGCGTCCACACTCGGGAGACCCCGTGGCGCGAATCAAACCCCTCGACCCGGCCGACGCCCCCGAGCCGCTGCGCAAGCTGCTCGAGGCGATGCCCCCGCTCAACATCATCCGCACCGTCGCCCTCGCCCAGAGCCAGGCGGTGCCCTTCCTGAAATTCGGGACCTCGGTGCTCACCGAGCAGATCCTCTCGGCCAAGCTTCGGGAGCTCGCGATCCTGCGGGTCGCGCGGCTCTCCGAAGCGGAGTACGAGTGGGTCCAGCACGTCCCGATCGCCATCGACGCCGGTGCGACCCAGGAGCAGGTCGACGCCCTCGCCGCCGACGACATGGACGCGAGCTGCTGGGACGAACAGGAACGCGCGGTCCTCGCCTACACCACCGACGTCGTGCACAACGTCGGGGCCGGAGACGAGACCCACCGGGGCGTCGCCGCGTTCCTCTCGGACCGCGAGATCATCGAGCTGGTGATCGCCGTGGGCTTCTACATGCTCGTGGCGCGGGTGATGGAGTGCTCCCGGATCGACCTCGATCCGCCGGTCGGGGCATCGATCGTCCGGCAGAGCGCCGCGGCCGCGGCCCTCGACGACTGAGACGACCCCCCCTCCTTCAGTCGGCGGCGATCTTCCGGGTGAACCCGAGGGCCTCCAGCCGGGCGGCGATGTCCTGGCCGGCCGTCTCGGTCTTCACGTCCTTGTCGATGAAGCGGATCGCGCCGTCGGGTCCGATGTAGAAGGTCCACCGCCGGGCGTAGAGCCCACCCAGGGCGGTGACGCCGTAGGCGTCGGCGACGCTTCCCCCGAGGTCCGAGAGCAGCACGTGGCGCGCGCCCAGCGACTCCGCGAACTCGCGGTTCTTGTCGGGCTCGTCGAGGCTCACCATGTACACGGCCACGTCGAAGGCGGCGAGCTGATCCGCGCTGTCCCGCAGCGCGCTGAGCTCCTGGGTTCAGCCGGGGGTGAAGGCCTTGGGGAACCAGGCCAGCACGACCCCCCGCTTCCCGGCGTGATCCGCGAGGCTGTGGGTCTTTCCGTCGGAGCCGGGCAGGGAAAAGGCCGGAGCGGCCTCCCCGACCTCGAGGGCCCGGACGGAGCCGGGCGCCGAGACCGCCAGAGCGACGACGAGAGCGAAAACCGGGCGGGAGAGCACACGTGTCATGACGGCAGGATACCACCGGCGCCGGCCCGGGCGTTGGGGTGCCTCCGCGCTGGCCCGGGGAGCGTCGGGGTTTTCCCTAGCGAGAACCCGGCTTAAAGCTAGTGGCTCCCCCAGGCGATCCACGGTCCTGTCTGGGGTATGGCCACTTCCCCCCCCGAGTGGTCGGGCGCTCTGCGTCCCCGCACCCGCGAGGACGACGCCAACCCGGCCGCATTCAAACTCCTCCGAGCACTGGAAGCGCAATGGCTCGCCAGCGAGTCGATCGCGCATTACCAAACCCCTTTTGAGTCCGCGCTAGACGAGGCCGCGGCGACGGTGACCCAGATCACCCCACCACTTCACGCCCTCGTCGGGGGGCTCCCCGCCGAGTACGTCGAGCAGGTCCGCCCCGCGACCCCCTACCTCTTTCTCTGCTGG
>JANQRO010000457.1 GCA_028284525.1 Myxococcota bacterium
TGCCGCCGCTGGGGCGTGCCGCTGATCGACGGCGGCACCGTACGGCTCCCGCGTCTCGTCGGCCACGGCCGCGCCCTCGAGATCATCCTCACCGGGCGCAAGGTGCCCTCCGACGAGTGTCTGCGCATCGGTGCCTGCGAGCAGGTCGTTCCCGACGGCACCTCCCGCGAAGCCGCGGAACGCCTGGCCGCCGAGATCGCGCGCTTCCCCCAAGCCTGCGTCCGCGCCGACCGACGCTCGGTCTATCGCCAGCACGGGCTTCCCGTCGAGGCCGCGATGCGCCGCGAATGGGACACCAGCATCGACGTCCTCGCCGCCGAGGGCCTCGACGGCGCCGCGCGCTTCAAGAGCGGGAAGGGGCGACACGGGCAGTTCGGGGACATCTAGACCGAACGCGCCGTGCGCCCGCAGGTGGGGCCGCCCCGCTCAGCCGGTCGCGGTGTCGAAGGTCCCGCCGATCGACGCAGTGTCGTTGTACTCGCGCAGGTAGCGGAGCCTTCCGTCGTCGGCGAAGCGGAACTCCCAGACGAAGGGCATGTCGCAGGTGCGCCCGGTCGTCAGGGACTGTCCGTTCTTCTCGACCCCGGTCGCCGCGAGAATCTGCGTCTCCGGGTCGAAGACGTAGTCGTGAAAGACGAGCTCGCCGATCACCCAGGTCGCCGCGAGCTGCCCGAGGTAGGTCTGGAGCCCCGAAACCCCTTCGTAGCGACCGCCAAAGGGGACGTGTGCGGGGAGAAAGTTCTCCCAGACGAAATCGTCCGCCAGCATCTTCGTGCTCGCGGCGAAGTCCGAAAGCAGAAGCTCCATGTAGCGGTTCACGGTGTCGACGGCTTCTCGTTTGTTCATCGTGGCCCCCTCGCCGCGCTCGTCGCGCGCGGACGTCGGCAGGGTACACCCTCGTCGCTCCGCAGTCGGTACCTCGTGCATCCCCGAGGACGTCGCCGGGGCGGCCCGGACGGTCGTTTGGCCCGGACCGGCGGGTCTGCGACCCTGTCGCGACAGCCGGAGTCTCTCGATCGCCACTGCAGGAGCCAGCCATGACCACCAAAGCGCGTGTCGCCCGTCCCCCCATCGAGCTGCCGGAGGGCAACCCCGCCGAGCGCTTCGGCAATCCGGTTCCGGCGGAGGGCGACGGGGGGGTCTTCTCCCAGAGCTGGTTCCCCGTGTGTCTCTCGGAGGAGCTCAAGCCCGGCGACCTCCACGGGGTACCCTTTCTCGACGGCAAGGCGATCGTGTACCGCGGGTCGGACGGGGTGGCGCGGGTCATGAGCGCCTACTGCCCCCACCTCGGCGCGGACCTCTCGATCGGACGCGTCGTCGGCAACGAGGTCGAGTGCCGCTTCCACCGCTGGCGCTACGACACGGCGGGGCGCTGCGCGGCGACGGCGATCGGCGACGACCCGCCGCCGCGAGCGCGTCTGTTCAAGTTCCCCTCGCAGGAGCGCTACGGCATCGTCTGGGCCTTCAACGGCGACGCTCCGCTCTTCGACCTTCCCGACTTCGAGCATCCCGACACCGAGTTGTTGGTGCGCTCCTACCGCTTCGACGAGCCCTTCGAATGCGACCCGTGGATCTTCGCCGCCAACACGCCCGACATGCAGCACTTCAAGGTGGTCCACGGGATCCGCTTCGACGACGAGGATCCCCACAAGCTCGTCGACTGGCAGGACTGGGGCTTCCGCTACGGGTTTCGCGCCGACCACCAGGATGGCACGCCGATCCAATGGACCGTGGGGATTCGAGGGACGAGCATCTTTTGGCAGGAGGGGCTCTACGGCGAGACCTGGCTCGGCGGACTCGTCGGGTTCGCGATGCTCGAGCCCGGCCGTCACCGCGTGTTCGCGGCGCTCGCGATCCGCGACGCGGGGCCGGAGGCCGGCGCGCTGCACGACGAGCTCTTCGCGGGGGCCGAGCACCTGATGCACCGCACGATCAACGAAGATCGAGAGATCCTCAATACGATCCACTACCGGCCCGGTACGCTGACACGCGGGGACACGACCCTGGGCCGCTACCTCGAGTTCCTGCGCGGCTTTCCGCGGGCGCACCCGGCCGGTCCGTTCCTGCGCTAGCCCGGCCGCTCCGTTCGATCGCCACGGACCCGGTCCCGACGACCGGGCGTCGCGAAGCGACGCCCGCTCACCCCTTCTTTGGAGGAGCAACCCGTGCCCAAGATCTCCGGCGGCTGTCTGTGTGGCCAACTTCGTTACGAGAGCGACGCCGAGCCCGCCATGACGGCCGTCTGTCACTGCCCCGATTGTCAGCGGCAGACCGGCACCTCGTTCTCGATCGTCGTGGGGCTGCCCCGGGCGGCGCTCCAGATCACGGGTGACGCCGCGCTCTACACCACCACGGGCGAGTCCGGCGCGGCGGTGCACCGCTATTTCTGCGGCCGCTGTGGATCTCCGATGTACACCCTGCCCGACGCCCTGCCGGACGTGGCCTTCATCAAGGCGGGGACCCTCGACGACCCCTCGTGGCTGCGGCCCCAGACCGAGTTCTTCTGCGACACCGCCCAGCCCTGGGTCTCCCTCGCAGGCGACTGGGCTCGCGAGCCACGGAACCCGCCGCTCGGGTAGCGCGGCAAGCGAAGGCGCCAGTCGGGTCGACGCGCGCCGATCGCCCGCGACGGCGAGGAGATCCACGGCGTCGAGACGTCCGAGAGGAGACCGAGGTGACCCGGGACGAGTTCAGGGAGCACCTGTCTGGCATGTATCAGACGGTGGTGATGGGCGAGGTGGTGTTCAACCAGCTTCTCGCGCACTTCGACCGACCGGAGCAGCAACGGAAGTTGTCCACCCTGCTCCAGCTGGAAACCGAGACCAAGGCGCGGCTGCGGCCGAGGCTGGTCGAGCTGGAGATCCCGGTCGCCGAGCTCGAGGAGTCCCAGCGTCTCGGACGCGAGATCGCCGAGCACCGCAAGACGATGGCCTGGGACGAGGTGATGGCCGCGATGCGCGACGGGATCGCTCCCTACATCGAGCGTTATCGGGAGATCGAGGCCGCCGCGCCGGCCGAGTACCGGGCCCTCGCCGCCTCGATGGTCGTCAACGAGCAGTCGATCCATCGCTTCGCCGAGCGCGAGCTGGCCGGCGACGGGACGAGCTCCCTCGACGCGGTCGTGGTCCAACTGCGACACCCACTCCAGACCCGAGGCGACGCCCTGCGAGCGCTCGACCCGGGCTGGGTCTGGGACCGGGGCGCGTCCTACTCCCAGGCCATCGAGACGGGGGGGACGGTGTACGTCTCGGGCCAGATCGCCGTCGACGCCGACGGGACCCTCGTCGGACCCGACGACATCCGAGCGCAGCTTCGCCAGACCTTGGCGAACCTGGCGGCGGTGCTGGCCGCCGGCGGATACACCATGGCGGACGTCGTCAAGACCGCGATGTTCACCACCGACATCGCGGGGTTGCTCCGCCATCTCGACGTCCGGACCGAGTTCTTCGTCGAGCCCTTTCCGGCCAACAGCGTGGTCGAGGTGCGCGCTCTGGCGACGCCGGGCCTTCTCTTGGAGCTCGAGGGGATCGCCCGCGGTCGGCGAGGAGCGTGAGCGTCGCGTCCCGGACTCACGAAAGCGGGTGTCGTCAGCCCAACATCTTGCGGCTGCGTTCGAGGACGTCACTCCGCCGCGCGCGCGGGTCGCGCGTCACGTCCTCGGATACTCGGTGCAGTAGGCGTGCCACTCGATCAGGCGGTCGTCCTTCATCGTCCAGAACTCCGCCGCGTAGCCGTCCCAGACCCTTCCGCTCTCGTCGGTCTTGGTATGGGTCCACTCGACCGCGATCAGGTCATCGGTCGCGGCGCGAAGGCTCTTCTTCAGAGAGAACGCCTGCAGCTTGTCGAAGAACCCGAGGTAGAAGACGCGGAGCTCGTCGAGGCCGGTGGCGACGCGCTTGCCGTTCCAGTACGCCACGATCGCGGGGTCGAAGCACTGCAGCATCTGCTCGACGTCCCGTGTCTGGTGGACCTTCTCGGCAAAGGCGACGATCTCTTCGGGGGTCATCGGGGTCTCCTCGTGCGTCGGGATCGCGATGGGAACTATAGTCGGGGCGGTCGCCGCCGTGAACGTCCCCGCGAGACGCAGTGGTGCCGTTCGTGACGCCGACGCCGTCACGGGGCTAGGATCCCAGCCGATGGGGCGATCCAGACCGACCCGGCACGGGCGCGGGGCGAATGCGTCGGGGACTGCCGACACCGAGTGGGGGCCGCACGGTCGTCCCCCGGCTCCGAGGCGAGGGCGGGCGCGATGAAGTGGGGCCTCGTCTTCTCGGGAGAGAACCTGTCCCTCGACGAGGTCCTCCGCTACGCGCGCCGGGCGGCGGACGCCGGGGTGGACAGCCTGTGGGCAACCGAGCTGGGACGCGACGCGTTCACGCCGCTGGCGGCCATGGCGGGGATCGCCCCGGGCGTGCGGCTGGGGACCGCGGTGGCGACCTTTGCGCGCCCGCCCATGATGACCGAGACGGCGGCCCCCACTCGGTGTCGGCAGTCCCCGACG
>JANQRO010000485.1 GCA_028284525.1 Myxococcota bacterium
CAACGGCCATGCCGGGTGCGAACCGGCCGGGGGGGGCGCCTCGGGGACGCCCGCGCGCGCTAGACGAAGCGCTGGGGCCGGGGCGCCCAGAAGTCGGTCAGGGCTTGCTCGGGGAAGAGGCAGGTCGCGCGCCCGGCCAGAGGGCGTGCTGCTCGACGAAGCTCAGGGTGGCGGGGCAGGGCGAGTCGGCGCTCGCCCCCCGCCAGGCCTCGAGGCTGACCAGGTCTTCGGCGCGGTCGATGTCGCGACTCGGGGCGAGGAGCTCGGTGCGCAGCGACGCGGCCGTGGCCCGGGCGCGGGTGGCCTCGAGCTCGCGGCCGTTGCTCATGGCGTGGTCGAAGAGGTCGACCGCGCCGGAGAACCCGCGGTCGAGGGCGCGGCTCGAGAGGGCGACCAGGTTGTAGCCGCCGTCGGGAGCGGGCGAGAGCGCCACCTCGGCGCCGCCGCCCGGCGCCACGGCCTCGGCGGCGTCGCACAGGGCGGTGGCCGGAAGGCCCGGGCTGTCGCTCCCGCGCATCAGGAGCCGCGGCGCCCCGGCGGCGCGGGCGCTGCGGGCCAGGTGGGTCATCCGCGCCGCCAGCCCGGAGCCCACCTGCTCGACGAAGCGCGCTCCGGCGGGGCCGCGGCGGCTCAGCAACGAGGCCCCTTCCGCGGAATCGACCGCCACGACGAGCTCGAGGCCGGCGCGACCGGCGGCGCGTTCGCTCTCGGCCAACACGTCGTCGAGCATCGCCTCGTAGAGCCGAGCCGCCGTCTCCCAGTCGAGGGGCGGACACATCCGCGTCTTCACGCTGCCCGGGCGGGGCAGCTTGGCGAACACGGCGAGCCAGCCACTCACGACGCGGCCGCTCCGATCTCCTCCCCGCCCTCGTCGGCGCGAAAGGGGAGCTCGTGTACGACGAGGGGCGTCGTCTCCCCCTCGAGACGGAGCTCGGTGTCGGGGTCGGCGTGGGCGCTGCGGACGAAGCCCAGCGCGATCGCGCCGAAGCGCGACGAGACCGTGGAGCTCGTGAGCTCGCCGACCTTGCGGTCGCCGGCGTAGAGGGTTCCGCCGACGGGGAGCGGCGCGCTGCCCCCGGGCCGCAGGAGCCCCACGAGTCGATGGGCCATCCGACCGCGGGACTCCATCCGAGCGACCACTTCCTGACCGGTGTAGCAGCCCTTCTCGAAGGACACGGCCCGGGCGAGGGCCCCGGTTTCGGCCGGGAGGACGTCCTCGTCGAGCTCGGCCTCGCCCGGGACCCCCGCCTCGATCCGCAGCATCTCGAGGGTCGGTAGCGAGCAGGGGACGAGACCGTGGCGCAGCCCGCGCTCGAGGAGCATGCGCTCCACTGCGTCGGCGGCCCCGGTCTCCACCCAGAGCTGGAGGGCGGGATAGCCGGTCCAGCCAGCCGCCACGATCTGCACCGGGGCGCCGGCGATCTCCGCGACCACCCCGTGACCCGGCGCCAGGGCGGGAGCCTCGGGGACCAGCGCGAAGGCGTTCGGTCCCTCCGCGCCGAATCGCACCCAGCGCTCGCTCTCGTCCACCAGGGCGACGTCGTCGGCGACCAGGTAGCGGTCGAGGCGGGCCACCACGGGGCCCACCCGGCTGCGGGCACACTCGAGCCAGACTTCCTCCTCACCGATCAGGAGCTGGAGGTCGGCCACGATCCGGCCCTGGGGGGTCAGGACGAAGGCATAGCCCCCGGCGCCCGGACCCGCGGCCGCCAGCGCCTCGATGTCCTGGGTGATCTGCCCGTTGAGAAAGCGCACCCGGTCGCCACCCCGCACGGCGATCACGCCGCGGTCGGGGAGCCGGAACCAGCCGAGCCCCGCGCGCACGCACTCCGCTTCGATCACCCCGCCCGCTCCCCGAGCGCCGAGGCGAGGGTCGCGGCGCGTTCGGCCTGCATCCGTTTCCACTCCTCGAAGCGGACCTGCGCCGCCTCGTATTCCTGCTCGGTATCGATGTCGATCGCGCAGCCCCCCACTTCGGTGACGATCAGGCGGAAGTCGGCCCCGATCAGTGTTCCACAGCCCCGCTCGATCCGCGCCATCGGGATCCGACGCCGCAGCCAGTTGCACAGCCGCGGGAACCCCTTGCGATCGCTGACGCTCGCCAGGTGCATCAGCGCGTAGTAGTAGAGCACGGCCGCGCCGCCGCCGTCTACGCGGAGCAGCTGCCAAGCCAGCCGCAGGATCGGCCCCCACCGGCGCTGGTGGCGCTGCTCGTACATGTCCTCGATCAGATGTCGTTTGCGCAGTCGCGCCGGTTGCACGAAGTGGAGGTTGCTCTGTCGGTAGCGCCCTTCTCGGAGGTTGAAGGTCGCCACCTCGATCCCGGGCTCCCCCGGTGCCCGGGGCAGAAAGGCCTGCATCGACTCCTTGGTGCAGAGCCCCAGCGCGTACTCGGCCCCCGACGCGGTGGCGCGCTGGACAAAGAGGCTGATCTCCTCCGGCGTCGCGAAGGGGATGTCGGCGGAGAGGTAGAGCACCGGCTGATCGCGGTCGGCGTCGCTTTGCGGATCGCGGCCCTCGGGCGGTGCCCCGGGGAGCAGGCGTCGATAGCTCTCCCAGGCGTTCTCGTAGAGGTTGCGGAATTGCCCGAGCACGTGGAGCGGTTTGCGAAGCTCGCTGCCCGCGGC
>JANQRO010000502.1 GCA_028284525.1 Myxococcota bacterium
GGGTCAGCCACTCCGCACATCCCCGGATCCCCGCCCCGCTCCGCTTCTGGGCCGCTCCGGGTCACCCGCGTCACCCCCGCCGTCGCGGGGGGTCACCGCGATCGGTGAAAGGCCGGGAGGGGGCACCCCGCTGAGGGCCGCACCCCTCTTCTAGGGTGAATCCAGGAATCATCGATTCCAGTTTCCACGGAATTCGCTCGGGTGTTCCACCGATCGAGCCTAGGAACAACTTCTTCTCAAAATCCGGGGAGTTACGGATCTGCTGGAGGCGTGTCTGGGCCGATGACCCCAGTACAACGTCACTCGAACCCACGGCTTCGGGAAGGGGAGCAGGGACCATGACCACCACCATTCTCTTGGCGGACGACCATCGAATCGTACGAGAAGGCCTCCGGCAGCTTCTCGACGCCCAAGACGCGTTCGAGGTGATCGCAGAAGCGGACGACGGCGAAGAGGCGGTGCAGATCGCCGAAGCCCAGCAGCCCGACATCGCGATCATGGACATCTGGATGCCGCGGCTGTCGGGGATCGATGCGATCCGAAGGATCTCCAAGACCCGAGGCACACGCAGCATCGCGCTCTCGATGCACGACAGTCGCACCTACGTCGAGGAAGCCCTGCGCGCGGGCGCCAGTGGCTATGTCGTGAAGAGCTCGGCCACGGAAGACCTCTTCGAGGCGATCTCGGCGGTGCGCGCCGGTCGCTCCTATCTGTCTCCCGCCGTGGCGCAGCAGGTCGTCGAGGCCATCACGCGCCCGGGTGACACCAGCGCCTCGGCCGCCGCCGTCCTCACCGGGCGGGAGCGCGAGGTCCTCCAGCTGATCGCCGAGGGTCACTCGAGCAAGGAGATCGCCGGGCTCCTCGGGGTCTCGCTCAAGACCATCGAGTCCCACCGCGCGAACCTCATGGAGAAGCTCAACATCCACAAGGTGTCGAGCCTGGTGCGCTTCGCGATTCGCTCCGGCCTGGTGTCCCCCTAGCAGCGCGTCGGGCCCGCGGGGCCCGCATCCGCCGAAGCGCTGGGAACCCCGCGGAGGGGAGAGTGCGCGCCCAGCAGCTCGAGGGCACCGCGGGCGCCGGTGTGGGCGCCGTCTTCCAAGAAGTGCACCGCGAGACCGTGGGCGCGAAGCATGCGGCGCAGGGATCGCTCCAGGGACCGGTTGCCCTGGACGGTGGAGCCGCCCACGACCACCCGCGTCACCCCTTCGCGTCCGGCCACGGCTCCGCACAGTAGACCCAGGTTGTCGCCGACGAGGCCCCAGATCGCGTCGCAGAGATCGGCGCGACGGGTCTCCTCGGTCGCACGGGGGAGCTTGCCCAGATGGGCGGCCGTGGCCTCCAGGGGGAGTGGGGTGTCGTTCGCGGAGTAGAGATCGCCCAAGAGCAGATCGACGTGGCGTCGGTCGCCGCGGGCCGCCAGTTCCGCGAGCTCCTGGAACGAGGCGGTGCCCGCAAGGCCGGCTCCGAGCACCATGGCGCAGCCGCCGCCCAGCGGGGAGCCCCCCACATGACGCACCCCCTCGTCTTCGACGCGCAAGATCGGGGTCCCGGTGCCGACCGAGAGCAACAGGAAGGGCGTCGCGACAGCCACCGACTGATGACGCAACAACACCCGCGCACCCTGCGCCCACGCGTCGAATTCGGCGACCCGCACCGCGCTCGTCGCGGCGAGACGCGCTGCGGCCCGCTCGGCGCCCGCGCCCGTGAGCCCGGCGCCCCGCAGCCGGGCGCCCCCGGCGGCGCGGTCGAGGACAGCGGGTCCCTCGTCGATCGGGACGCTCGCGTAACGGATCCGGTGGGCGTCGTCGCGGAGCGCCATCTTGAGCAGGCTCGCGCCCAGATCGAACCCGACCTCAACCGCCTCGTCCCACGGGATCGGTTGTCGCGTCGCTTGCACGGCGGCGGCCTCTCGCGCGTCTCCGGGCTGTGTTGCCTGGACCCGGCCCGATGATAGGCTCGCACGCGGATGTACACCGCATTCTTCGGCCTCCGCGAAAAGCCCTTCTCGCTGAGCCCGGATCCCCGCTTCCTGTTCCTTTCGGGGGCGCACCGGGAGGCGTTGGCCCACCTGCTCTACGGCATCGAGCAGGGAGAGGGCTTCATTGCGGTGACCGGCGAGGTGGGCACCGGGAAGACGACGCTGTGCCGCACCTTGCTGCGGCGACTGCCCAACGACGTCGATACCGCGTTCCTGTTCAACCCGAACCTCGGCGCCCAGGAGCTGCTCGAGGCCCTGCTCCAGGAGCTCGAGATCCCCTGCGAGGCGTCGACGCCGCGGGCGATGACCGCCGCGCTCAACGAGTACCTGCTGACGCGCCGACGCGAGGGGCGCCGCGTTCTGCTGATCCTCGACGAGGCCCAGGGCCTCGAGGCCGCGACCCTCGAGCAGGTGCGGCTGCTCTCCAACCTCGAGACCGAGAGCGCGAAGCTGTTGCAGATCCTGATGCTCGGGCAGCCCGAGCTCGACGCCATGCTCGAGACGCCGGCGCTGCGCCAGCTGCGCGAGCGGATCGGCGTGCGCTGGCGGCTCGCCCCCCTCGCCCGGGAGGAGAGCGAGGAGTACATCGCTCATCGCCTGCGCATCGCAGCGGGGAGCGATCGCAATCTGTTCAGCCCCGCCGCGCTGCGACTGATCCACCGCCGCAGTGCCGGGATCCCGCGTCGCGTGAACCTGATCTGCGATCGCGCCCTCCTCGCCGCCTACGCCTCCGGCTCACCCCGCGTGACACGCAGCATGGTGAGACGCGCCGCGGACGAGATCGACGGCGGGCCGCTCCGCACGCGCTGGCGCCGGGCCGCGGCGATCACGACCGGCGGGGTGGCACTCGCCGCCGCCGTGATCCTCTCCGGTGCGCTCGACTGGACCCAGCGACGCGTGGCGCAGTGGCGCAGCGCCCCGCCCCAGGCGGTGGCACCCAACACGGCGTCGCTGGCGCCCCTCCCCACCGCTCCGCGCGCCGCGCCGCCGGCCGTGATGACGCCGCCGCCGCGCCGCTTCGTCGCCGCGACCGTCGATCCGCTCGGCGGCGCGCTGGCCTCGCGCTCGGCCGCCGAGACGCTGCGCGACGCCTGCGAGGCGCTCCTCCAGGCCTGGGATCTCT
>JANQRO010000521.1 GCA_028284525.1 Myxococcota bacterium
CGTCGGCCGCGGTGGCGCACCACAGCGCGTCGTCCTCCAACGCGAACCAGAGGGACACGACGACCGGTGCGCCGTCTCGATCGAGCAGACCGAGGCGCAACGGGACCCGCGCGTCGTGCAGGAAGCGTTCGACCTCGTCGTGGCGCCACGCGCCCGACAGGGTGACGGTGTTCATCGCTCTCCTCCTCCATCCTCGTCCAACTCGATGCCCAGGTCGCGGGCGAGGGAGCGCACCCCGGTTCGCTCGCGAAGCGTGCGGAGCGCGCCGCGTTCGATCTGGCGGACCCGCTCTCGGGTGAGCCCGAGCTCGCGGCCGATCTCTGCGAGGCTGCGATCGTCGTCGTCGAGCAGCCCGAAGCGCCACTCGAGGATCCGTCGCGTCCGAGGCGGGAGCGCTGCGATCTCGGACGCCACCCGGCGCGCGAGCTCGCGCTCTCCCGCGGTGTCGCAGACCGGCGTCTGCGCCGGGTCGGTCAGCGTGGCGCCGATCGTCACGGGGCTCGCTGGTCCGGCGGGCTGGTCTGCCGACGCGATCCGCGCGAGGGTGGCGTCGAGGGTCCGGCGCTGCCGCTCGCCCATCTCGAGGGTCCCCGCGACATCGTCGCGTGTCGGCTCCCCCGGCGCGCTACAGCGAAGCACACGCTCGCCGTCGAGAAACGCGCGACGCAGCTGGTGCGCGTGGGTGGGACGGCGCACCCCCTCGGCCTGGGTCTGGAGGGCGCGGACCATCGCCTGTTCGATCCACCACGAGGCGTAGCTCGCGAACCCGAGACCGCGCCGCGGATCGAACTTCTCCACCGCGCGCAGCAACGCCTGGTTGCCCTCCTGGATCAGATCCAGGAAGTCGACGCCACGGTGGCGGAAGCGTTTCGCGAACGCGATCACCAGACGCAGGTTGTGCCAGGCGAGCCGACCGCGCAGCTCGAGGTAGCGCCGGTGGGCGCGACGAGCGTGCCGTCGCAACGCGACCGCCTCCGGGTCGTCGTCCCCCGTCGTGTCTGCGGCTTCCCGACCGAGGGCCTCCAGCACCTCGAAGGCCGGTTGGCTCGCGAGGATGTCCCGAGCCTGCGCTCGGCGCGACGCGCCGGTGGCGACCTTGGTCTCGAGGCGCTGCATCCGCTCGTGGAAGTGACGGGCGCGCTCGGCGCCTCCCGGTCCTCGGAACGCCTCGACCAGGGGCTCCACCGAAAGCCCCCGCTCGACGCGCGCTCGCCAGCGCGCCAGGAGGAGAGGGGCCACGCGGGGGTGGAGCGACACGGCGACACAGAAGCGCCGTCGGGCGCGGACGACGCCGCGACCGAGGGCGAGCTGCTCCTCGCGGGCGAGCACCGGGATGTCGCCGATCTGGTCGAGGTAGTAGTCCAAGCCGTCCATTGTCTAAAATATATCTAAGAAAATAATTTGACAAAAGGAGCGGTTGGGAATATCGTTCTCCCGTCTTCGACGACCCCGGAGACACCAGGAGTGAGGGAGGACCCGATGAACGACACAACGCTCTGGCTGTTCGGCTGTCTCGCGACCTTCACCGCGGCGGCCGTGGCCACCCTCGCGATCCGCGCCCGGTCCGGCCGCGGGGCGAGGCCCACAGCGCGGATCCCGGCTCCGGTGCGCAGCCTCCGATCGACGTCCGGGCGGCGACGCGACCACGCCGCCTAGGGCGACGACGCGGCGGTCGCACTGGGGCCTCCCCTCAACGTGCCCCGTCGGCCGCCGCGTCTAGCCTCCCTCGACCCCCGGAGGACCGGAGCCATGTCCGAATCCACGCGACCTCAATCGTCGAACCCCGCTCGGGGTCTGGTGCTGGTGACCGGGGCCTCGGGGTACATCGGGGGTCGCCTGCTCCACCGCCTCGAGTCGCTCGGCCACCGGGTGCGGTGCCTGGCGCGTCGCCCGCACTTCCTGACCCCGCGCGTGGGACCCGACACCGAGGTGGTCGCGGGGGATCTGCGCGACGCGTCGACCCTGGCGCCCGCCCTCGACGGGGTCGATACCGCCTACTACCTCGTCCACTCGATGGCGGAAGGCGATCGCTTCGAGGACGAGGACCGGCGCGCGGCGCGCTCCTTCGCCGTCGTCGCGCGGGACGCCGGGGTCCGACGTATCGTGTACCTGGGCGGGCTCGGTGACGAGCGCGACGACCTGTCCCCCCACCTCCGCAGTCGTCACGAGGTCGGTCGGGTGCTCCGCGAGTCCGGGGCCATCGTCGTCGAGCTGCGCGCCTCGATCGTGATCGGATCGGGGAGCCTGTCCTTCGAGATGGTGCGTTCGCTCGTCGAGCGCCTGCCGGTGATGGTGACCCCGCGCTGGGTGAACGTCGTGGCGCAACCCATCGCCATCGACGACCTGCTGGCCTACTTGATCGCGTCCCTCGAGATCGCGGAGAGTCGGGTCTACGAGATCGGCGGCGCGTCCCGGGTGTCCTACCGGGCGCTCATGCGAGAGTACGCCCGTCAGCGGGGACTCCGCCGCGCCATGTTCCCGATCCCCATCTTGACGCCGCGGCTCAGCAGCCTCTGGCTCGGTCTGGTCACGCCCCTCTACGCGCGGATCGGACGGAGTCTCGTCGAGAGCATCTGCCACGAGACCGTCGTCCGCGACGACCGCGCCCTGGTCGACTTCCAGGTCCGCCCGATGGGCGTGAGGGAAGCCATCGAGGCCGCGATCCGCAACGAAGATCGCACGGTGGCGGAGACGCGCTGGTCCGACGCCCTGTCGAGCTCGGGCGCCCCTCCCCACGCCTTCGACGGCTACGCGAGCGTCGAGCGGGGTCGTCGACTGATCGACTCCCGGGAACGTCGGGTCGCGGTCTCCCCCGAGCGCGCCTTCGCGCCGATCCGACGGATCGGCGGGCACACGGGGTGGTACGCCTGTGATGCGTTGTGGCGGATCCGCGGGTTTCTCGACCTGCTCGTCGGGGGCGTGGGGATGCGACGCGGTCGCCTCGACCCCGAGGTCCTTCGCGTGGGCGACGCCGTCGACTGGTGGCGGGTGGAGGCCTACGAGCCCGATCGGCTGCTCCGTCTGCGCGCAGAGATGAAGCTACCGGGCCGCGCGTGGCTCGAGTTCGAAGTGCGCCCGGACCCGAACGGGGCGGGCGCCTCGATCCGGCAAACCGCGCTCTACGATCCCTCCGGTGTCCTCGGGCTGCTCTACTGGTACGCGATCTACCCGCTCCACGTCTGTGTGTTCCACCGCATGCTGCGGGGGATCGCGCGCGTCGCGAGGGCGGGCGCCGCCGTCTAGCGGGAGCCCGCGCCGCCGCCTCGCGCGAGACGGGTCGCCAGGATCCGGAAGACGTCGGGGGGGAAGCCCAGTCCGACGTGGGTCGCGTCGGCCTCCACGTGCTCGACTTCGGGGCTGCGCGTGTCGATACACGCCTGCCACGAGACGATCTGGTCGTTGCGGGAGAAGATCGCGGTGATCGGTCGCCGAATCGGCCGGCGGGCGCGTTCGCGCACCGCGCGCTCGACGGCGTCGAGGTCGACCCCGCGGCGACGGTAGGCGGAGGCCACGGAGGTGTACTTGGGCCCGCCGACGACCGGTGTGCCGAGGGTGACCACCTGCGTCACACGCGCCGGGAGATCTCGGGCGACCTCGCGGGCGATGTAGCCCCCGAGACTCCACCCCACGAGCGCGACCGGCGCACCCGCCGCATCGGCGATCGCCTCGACCCGTTGCGTGGCGAGGGGGAGGAGCCGCGGCACCGCGCCGTCGTTGCGTCCGAGCTCCCACCCCTGGGCGCGGTAGCCGAGCCAGCGCAGGTAGCCCTGGAGCACCAGCGTCGATCCGTCGTCGGCGCCGTAGCCGGGCAGGACCATCACCGGTTCGCCACGGCCCCGGGGTTGGAGTGCGAGGGTCGGGAAGCGCAGGGCGAGGCGCGGAAGCTCGAGGAGGCCCGTCGCCTCGCGGGCGAGGGCGACCGCCGTGCGTCGGGGGCGGGGGATCACCACGTCGTCCCTCCGCTCAGGGCTCGACCACCACCTTGCCCATGATGCGTCGATCGAGGATGTCGCGGAGGGCCTGGGGCACCTCCTCGAGGCGACAGCGACGCGCCACCTTGGGTCGCAGCGTGCCGTCGGCGACGAGCTGATCGAGCTCCCGGGAGACGGCGGCGTTGATCTCGGGCTCCTTGGTGCGCGACGCGCCGTAGAAGACACCCACGATCGAGCAGCCCTTGAGCAGGGTGAGGTTCAGCGGAATGCGGGGGATTCCCGCGGTGAATCCGATCACGAGGAAGCGCCCGCGCCACGCCGTGGCCCGCAACGCCTCCTCGGCGCGGTCGCCGCCGACGGCGTCGTAGACCACGTCGACCCCGGCGCCGCCGGTGAGCTCCTTGGCGCGATCCTTCAGGCTCTCTTCGTGGTAGTTGATGAGCGCGTCGGCGCCGTGCTCCTTGGCGAGGGCGAGCTTCTCGGGGCTCGAGGCGGCCGCGATCACCCGCGCCCCCATGATCTTGCCCAGCTCGATCGCTGCGAGGCCGACAGCCCCCGCCGCGCCGGTCACCAGCAGGCTCTCGCCGGGCTTCAGGTCCCCGCAGTACTTGAGCCCGTAGTAGCCCGTACCGTAGGCGTAGCCGATGCCCGTCGCCTCGGAGAAGTCGAGGCCCTCCGGGAGCGGGCGAGCCTCCGACGCGTCGATGGCGACGCGTTCGGCGAAGCCGCCGATCGGGCGGCCGAAGGCTACGATCTTGTCGCCCACCGAGAGGTCCGAGACCCCGCTCCCGAGCGCGCTGACCACGCCGGCCACCTCGCCGCCCGGGATGAAGGGCGGCTTGGATTTGTACTGGTACTTGTCGTCGATGATCAGGACGTCGGGGTAGTTGAGCGCGGCGGCGCGCACCTCGACCAGGACCTGGCCCTCGCCCGGGCTCGGATCGGGGACTTCCTCGATCGTGAGCTTCTCCGGCGGGCCGAACTCGTTGCAGACGACTGCTCTCACGGGGTTCCTCTACGCGTCGGGGGCGACAGGGGGCGTCTTGCGTGTCTAGGCCTTGTTGGCCTCGGTGTGGCTGGCGCGCAGCGGGTCGTGCTTGTCGCCCTTGCTCGCGGACAGCATCCGGATCGGGCCGGCGTCCCGGGTCTCCGCCCAGTGCGAGGTGTTGGCCGGGAGGTCGAGGCGGTCGCCCGGGCCCAGGACCCAGGTGTCGTCACCCACGCCGAAGGTGATCTCGCCCGAGACCAGCACGATCACTTCGTCGTTGGGGTGGATGTGGGCCTCGTAGAAGTGGCCGGGCTCGTCGTCCTCGATGTAGGGGACGAGACCTTCGGACTTCATCGCGTCGACCAGGCGGTTCTGGAGCGGGGCCTCGCCCTGCTCCCAACGGGTGATTTTCACGTCCATCGGGTCCTCCGATGCGGGGTGGGCCGGTCGCCCGTGGGGCGCGATCCGGGCACGGAGAGTCTACCCCGCCGCGCCGGGCAGCATCCGCTCGAAGTTCGTGGCGTAGAACCGCTCCCGGGCGGCCTCGTCGAGATCGCCGAGGGAGCGTTCGAAGCGCGCCAAGGGGTCCTTGCCCCCTTCGATGTGTGGGTAGTCCGACGAGAACAGATAGAAGGCGGGGTCCGACTGGCGGATGATGGTCCCGATGTCCTCGAACACGAAGGGTGTGAAGAAGACGCGGTCGCGCATCTGCTCGGAGGGCGGCGGGAGGTCGCGCAGGCTCGCGTCGCTCTTGCCCCAGATCCGCACGATGTAGTCGAGTCGCGCGAGCATCGCGGGCACCCAGCCGGCGCCGAGCTCGACCACGCCCCCCTGGAGCGTGGGGAAGCGCTGCAGCACGCCGTCGAGGACCAGGGTCGAGAGAAAGGCCTCGGCGTCGTGATGGATCACCGACATGTCCTTGGCCCGCGGCGCCTCGCCACCGCCCAGCCAGTCGTCGGCGATCGGGCGCCCCGTGTTCATGTACTCCTTGCGGATCTGCATCGGCGAGCCGCTGATGTGGAGCACGAAGGGCACCCCGGCCTCGGCGAGCCGCGCCCAGACGCGATCGAGGTCGTCGTGTCCCGGCGAGCGGTCGCCCGCTGGGAGCGACGGGATCCAGATCGCGGCGATTCCGGCTTCGATCGCCCGGTCGATCTCGCGCTCGGCGCGCCCGAGATCGTCGAGGGAGACCATCCCCACCGCGAGCATGCGATCGTCGTCGCCACAAAAGTTCGCGATCGCGCGGTTGTAGGCCCGGGCGCTCGCGTAGCGGGCCTCGAGGTCCGGGTTCCACATGTAGTCGTGGAAGGAGAGCGAGGGAAAGACCAGCTGGCGGTGGAAGCCCAAGAGATCCAGGGCTTCCGAGCGCTCCGCCGAGTTGAAGGCGCCCAGGGCCTCCCAGCCCTTCTTCCCACCGATCACGTCCTTGCGGAGCTCGGCCACCACCTCCGGGTCGTGTCCGGTGCGGCCTTCGAGGGCCTCGGCCGCGTCGGCCATGCTGCCGGTCAGCGAGAAGTCCAGCGGCGGGATGCGATCGCGCAGCGCCGGGTCGGCGAAGGCGTCGGCAAAGCCCGGGATCTCCATGATGTGGCTGTCGGCGTCGTTGTAGACACGTCCCTCGGCGTAGGCCATCGATGCTCTCCTCCAGCGGGCGCCCGAACGGCGGCGGGCGGCGTCCGCGGGAATGTAGAGGAGCCCTGCCTCCGCGGTCTATCATGAGGGCTCTGCAGGGCAGGGGAGTCCGCGATGGGTCAGCAGATCGAGGTGACACGGCTGTCCGGCTCGCTCGGCGCCGAGCTGCGCGGGCTCTCGCTGGGCCAGCTCTCGGCCGGCGAGGTGGCCGCCGTCCAGGAGCTCCTGGCCGAGCACCAGGTGCTCTTCTTTCCCGAGCAGTTCCCGACGCCCGAGGAGCACGTCGCCTTCGGTCGGCACTTCGGGCGTCTCGAGGGACACCCCCACCTCGAGAATCCCTACAGCGATCACCCGGAGATCTTCGAGCTCGCGGCGAGCCACGGCGGGATCGCCGACGAGTGGCACAGCGACGTCACCTTTCTCGAAAAGCCCTCGAAGCTCGCCATCCTCCACATGGTGCGCTGCCCCGATGTCGGCGGCGACACCCTGTGGGCGAACATGTACCGCGCCTACGACGAGCTCTCGGAACCGCTGCGCGACCTGTGCGAAGGCCTGAGCGCGCTCCACGACGCGAGCTCGCACCTGCGCCCCGAGAAAGCGGCGATCCACCCGGTGGTCCGCGTCCACCCCGTCACCGGACGCAAATCGCTCTTCGTGAACGAGCACTTCACCCGCCGCATCGTCGAGCTCTCCCACGAAGAGAGCGATCATCTGCTCCGCTACCTGACCCGCTGGGTCTCCAACCCGCGCTTTACGATCCGCTACCGCTGGAGCGCTGGCACCGTCGCCATGTGGGACAACCGCTGTACCCAGCACTTCGTCCTCGACGACTTCGAGGGCGAACGCATCATCCAACGCGTCACCGTCATGGACGACGTCCCCGAAGCCGCCGCGCCACCGCGTTGGCCCCCCTTCGTCCGCACTCGCAAGATCTCCGCCTCGAGCTACCACGACGTGCGTCTCGTGCAGATGCTGGGCGGGCAGGGCGGCGGCGAGGGGGACGGGGGCTGACCCGCACGAGCCCCCCACCAAGGAGACCGCGATGCAGTCCTTCTCGACCGACGTTCTCGCCGATGGCTTCGTCTTTCTCGAGGGTCCCCGATGGCACGAGGGGCGTCTGTGGCTGTCGGACATCCGCGCCCAGACCGTCTTCGCCGTCGACGAGCAGGGTGCGCGCGAGGCGATCGTCGAGGTCCCCGAGTGGCCCTCGGGGCTCGGGTTTCTCCCCGACGGCACCCCGCTCGTGGTCTCGATGCGCAACCGACAGCTCTACAAGATCGTCGACGGGTCGCTCGTGCTCCACGCCGATCTGAGCGGCTGCGTGTCGGCGGACATCAACGACATGGTGGTCGACGACCAGGGCCGCGCCTACATCGGGAACCTCGGGTTCGACCTCCTGGCCGGCGGCGAGCCGGGCCCCGCCGAGATCACCCTGGTGGAGACCGACGGGAGCGTTCGCAACGTCGCCGAGCAGCGCAACTGCCCCAACGGCATGGCGATTCGCGCCGACGGCAGGACCCTGATCGCCGCCGAGTCGTTCACCAACCGGGTCACCGAGTTCGACCGCGCGCCGAACGGCGACCTCTCGAACCCGAGGACCCTCGTCGAGCTCCCCGAGGAGGTCCCCGACGGCATTTGTCTCGACGCCGCCGGGAACGTCTGGGTCTCCTGCGCCATGGGCCACCGCTTCGTCCAGGTCGACCCCCGGGGTCAGCTCCTGGCGGAGGTCCGGGTCGGTGAGCTCAGCGCCATCGCCTGTCAGCTGGGCGGAGCCGACGGCCGCACCCTCTTCTGTCTCACCTACGACGGCGGGATGGAGGAGATCGCCGCCGGCAAAGCGGGCGCCCGGATCGAGGTAGCGCGGGTGGAGATCGAGGCGGCGGGCTCGCCCTAGGTCGAGCGCACCCCTACTTCGTGAAGACGAAGTTCTCTTCGATGTGCTCCCGCACGTCGGCCATGTGGCGGACGTACTGGGGGTAGCTGCCGTTGTAGTTGCCGTCCTGGCGGCGCTGGGTTTCGCCCTCGAAGTTGTAGTAGCCCGGGGTGCAGTCGGCGGCGCGGGAGGTCTTGCCGCGGTTGGCGATGACCTCGCCGACCCACCAGTCCTCGGCCTCGACGGTGGGGTCGAGGGTGCGGTAGCCGTTCTTCCTCACGTGGTCGATACAGGCGGCGATGTGGTCGCCCTGGGTCTGCAGCACGTCCGTCAGGTTGAAGCGGAACGAGGCCTGGTAGCCGCCCATGATGAACAGGTTCGGGTAGCCCTGGGAGTGGATGCCGACGACGGTGCGGATGCCACTGGCGTACTTCTCGTTGAGCTCGCGGCCGCCGACGCCGCGGATCTCGTTGTAGATCCCGGTCTTCTGGACCTCGAACCCGGTGGCGTAGATCAGGAGATCGAGGGGGTAGGAACGACCCTCGAATCGGGGGCCCGCCGCGTCGATCTCGGTGATGCCTTCGCCGTGGGTGTCGACCAGGTGGACGTTGGGGCGGTTGAAGGTCGGCAGGTAGTGGTTGTCGAAGCACGGGCGCTTGCACATCAACATGTACCAGGGCTTCAGCGCGTCGGCGGTGGCCGGGTCCTCCACGATCTCGTCGATGTGGTTGTGGATCCGCATCATCGCGTCGATGTTGGCGTTCTCCTGACGCCGGATCTTCTCTGCGCGGCTCATCGCGGCGAGCTTGGCCTTGCGTTCGGGAGAGATCTCGGGCTCGCGCATGGCGCGGGCGCGGCGCTTGGCCTGCCAGCCCGGTTCGAGGCTCGCCGCCCACTCCGGGTCGGTCTCCCAGTCGTCCTTGATGTCCACCGAGGAGGGGGTGCGCTGGAAGACGTAGAGCTCCTTGGCAGCCGCACCGAGACGCGGGATCGCCTGCACCGCGGAGGCGCCGGTGCCGATGATCCCCACCACCTTGTCCTCGAGGTTCGAGAGGTCGGCGCCCGTATAGTCGTAGTCCCAGCGCGAGGTGTGGAAGGAGTGACCGGCAAAGGTCTCCATCCCGCGGATCGTGGCGAGCTTGGGCTTCGAGAGGGTGCCGTTGGCGCAGATCACGAAGCGCGCGCGCATCTCGTCGCCGCGATCGGTGCGGAGCTCCCACATCTCGTCGGCCTCGTTCCAGATCGTCGAGGTGACGGTGGTCTGGAACACCGCGAGGTCGTAGAGGTCGTACTTCCGCGCGATCGATTGACAGTACGCGTAGATCTCTGGCCCCTTGGCGTAGTGGTTCTTCGGGACGTAGTCCATCTCGTCGAGCAGGGGCAGGTAGTCGTAGGCCACGACGTCGCAGGCCACGCCGGGGTAGCGGTTCCAGTACCAGGTGCCGCCGACGTCGGCGCCGCGCTCGACGATGCGGATGCTCTCCACCCCCACCTCGCGCAGCCGCGCCGAGGTGAGGAGCGCGGAGAAGCCGCCGCCGATGAAGAGCACCTCGACCTCGTCGCGCAGGGGCTCTCGGGGCTCCCACTCCCCGGCGTAGGGGTCGACGGCGTACTTCTCGAGCTCGCCGGTGAGCTCGGTGGTGTACTGCTTGGTCCCCTCCGGTCGCAGCCCCAGCCGCAGGTCGCGCTCCTCCGCGAACTTCTCCTTGATGCGCTCGTAGTACTCCTGGGGCTGACGCGAGCCCCGCTCGACGTTGAAGGCAAAGGGGTTCTGCGGCTTCGCGGGGTTGGACTTGGCCATGCGTGTGTGCGTCCCGGTTCGGGTGGGTGCGGGCGAGTGTAGCCGCAGGACTGCCCCCGGGGCGCCCGGTCCACGAGCCGCGGGACCCACGGCGGCCGCCTGGTCGCAGACCCCGGTGGCCCCGGAAGCGCGCAAGGGCGGGACCTCGCCGCAGCCCGCCCGACCGCGCCTGCCACGGGCGGCACACTCGGTGCCGCAGATTGTGCGCGAGCCGGCACGGAATGGGAAACGCTGCGCGCCCCGCGCACGCTGCGCGCTGCGTCCCCGGGCGACACCGGGGGTCTCCGCACACGCGGCGAGTGGGAGAGCGCCGACACCCGCGGCTCGCGGCGTGGTACTCCCTTAGGCGGACGCTAGTGTGCGCCCTCTGCGCCCGGAGACTGCGATGGAAGCACCGATCGACATTCGAACCCTCGACGAATGGATGTACGTCATCCAGACCGTGATTCGCGAGTCCGCGGACGCTCCCGACGACGATGGAGCGATCCTGCTCCAGAAGGTCCTCGACGACATGCGGGAGCGTCGGGCGCATCTGCGCCAGCGCCGTCACAACGAGAGCGGCTACTGAGTCAGGGTGTCCCCGGTGTGGCCAGCGCGTCGTCGAGTGCCGCACGCGCCGCCGTGGAGAGCTCGAGGGAGGCCGCAAGCCGACGCGCGCCGGCACTCATCTTGCGAAGCGTCTTGGCCAGGACCTCTCGCGCCATCTCCGCGCTGTGGTCGGAGCTGAAGTCCGCGAGCTGGGTCTCGAGGAAGCTGAGACACAGCGCATCCTCGAAGACCTGGACCTCCGGGTCGCGACCCAACCCCCGTTTGCGGACGATGTCCTGCACGCGCCCGATGGTCGACTCGTCGTAGCCCACCGTGCGCAACAGACCCGCACAGACCTCGGCGTGGTGGGCCTGGAGCGCCTTGCGCCACCGCAGGTAGCCCGAGCGGCCGGCCGGGTAGCCCGCACGTGGAATCTCCCAGCGTCTCACATGGTGCGCGCGCGCGGCGAGACGCAGCGCGTCGCTGGCCCCGGGCGCGAGGCGTTCCACCCATTCGCTCACCAGCTCGGCGTGGGCGAGCTCTTTCGGTCGCAACGCGCCCCGCACCT
>JANQRO010000536.1 GCA_028284525.1 Myxococcota bacterium
GCCGCGGAGATCATCGCGGCGTTGCGAGCGGAGCTCGAGCGATCCGACATCGCGGTGCGGGCACCCCAGGGCCCGAGCGCCGCGACGCAGAAGGGACCCGCATGAACTTCGGACTCATGTACAGCTTCATCGTGCCCCCCGGCAGCGCGATGACCCACCTCGACACCTTCCGCGAGATGGATCGGCTCCTCCCCTTGGCCGAGAGCCTGGGCTTCGATTCCTTCCAGACGACCGAGCACCACTTCCAGTCGAACGGCTGGGCGCCGAGCCCCCTCCTCGTGCTCGCTCGCGCCTCCGGCCTCACCCAACGGATGCGTCTCGTCACCAACATCCTCGTCTTGCCGCTCTACGACCCGCTTCGCCTGGTCGAAGACGTGCTCACCCTCGACAACCTCTCGAACGGGCGTCTCACCCTGGGCGTCTCGCCGGGATACGTGTCCGAGGAGTTCGAGGCGTATCGCGTACCCCACCGAGAACGCTTTGCGCGGGCCGAGGAGATCCTGGACATCCTCGAAGCGGCGTGGTCCCACGAGGTCTTGGAGCACAAGGGGCGCTTCTACGAGATCCCGGCGATCCGGGTCGTCCCGCGCCCCGTCCAACCCGAGCTCCCGATCTGGTACGGGGTCTCGGGACCCAAGCTGCTCGAGCGCGCCGCGCGTCGGGGCTGTCCGGTGACGGCGTCGCCCCGGCACACCGACGCCGAGCTCGTCGAGCACTACGCGCGCTTCGACGCCGCGGCGGAGCGGGTGGGCCGCCACATCGTCGAACGACCGATCATTCGCGAGCTGTTCGTCGCGGAGACCGACGAGGAGGCAGAGGCGCTGGCCGGGCCGGCGATCGTGCACCTGTTCGGCCTCTACGGGCGAAAGTCTGCCGAGGGCGAGCGAGAGCTACGCAACGACCGCGGCGAGCTCGTCCGCGACGAGAGCGAGGTCGACTACCGCACCTTCGCCTCGCGCTACATCGTCGGGAGCCCGGAGACGGTGGTCGAGAGGATCGAGGCGCTTCGCGAAGCGCTCTCGCCCACCGAAGTGATCGCCCGGATGCAGCTCCCGGGGGTTCCCACGTCGAAGCTCGAGCAATCCATCCGACTCTTCGGCGAGGCGGTGTTGCCTCGCCTGCGCTAGGGCGGCGGCCGGAGGTCGTTGGTCGTCCCGGGCCCGGGCCGGGTCGCGTTACGCCTCGACGCGGAAGCCTTCGTAGCCGCTCTGCTTCACGTCTTCGCAGATCTGTCGGTACTGTGCGGCGCCGCCGATGTAGGAGAGGAGCCGTCGCGGCTTGCCCTCGATGTTGGCGCCGGTGTACCAGGAATTGGTGCGCATCAGAAGGGTGGCGTCGGCCGTCTCGTCGTGGTGCTGGACCCATTCGTCCTGCTTCGCCTTCGTCGGCTCGATGGTGCGACGCTCGTGCTGGCCCATCCAGGCGATGCAGTCGGTGATCCAATCCACCTGCTGGGCGAGACAGGTGGTCATGTTGCAGAACGCCGTGGACGGAGCCAAGGGGCCGGCGACCGTGAACAGGTTGGGAAAGCCGTGGACCTGCAGACCGAGGGTCGACCGGATGTCCCGCTGCCACTCCTCGGTGAGCGACACACCGTCGCGTCCGGTGATGTGCATGAGCGAGAGCGAGCCGGTGCCGGCGTCGAATCCGGTCGCGAGGATCACGACGTCGAGCTCGTAGTCGGCGGCCGCTGTCCGGAGTCCTGTTTCGGTGAAGCACTCGATCGGCGCCTCGCTCACGTCGACCAGCTCGACGTGGTCGAGGTTGTAGACGTCGTAGTAGCCGAGCTCGAGGGGCACGCGGTAGGTGCCAAAGGTGTAGTGGTAGGGCAGCAGCTTCTTCGCCACCTCCGGGTCGTCGATCCGGGCGCGGATCTTGTCGCGCACGAATTCCGAGACCTCCTCCCCCACCGCCTCGTCGGTGAGCACCTCCGGGTAGCTCCCCACCCACATGCTGAGCGAGCCGTCCGCCCAGACCGTCTCGAGCACCTCGCGGCGTTCCTCGGGCGTCGCGTCGTACCACGAGCCGTGGTCCGCGTCGAAGTCGAAGCCGGTGAAGGTGCTGTTGACGCGTTCGTAGAGCTCCTGGGTCCGCGCCTTGTAGACGGCGCGGTCGGCGTCGTCGAACTGGGGATTGCGCATGGCCACCGCGTACTGCGGCGTGCGTTGGAACACCTTCAGCTCGGCGACTTCCTTCCCGATCGTCTGGATGACCTGGATCGCCGTGGCCCCCGTCCCCACGACGCCCACCTTCTTGCCCGCGAGGTCGATGCCCTCGCGCGGGTAGCGCGCGGTGTGCACGACGGTCCCGCGGTAGCGATCGTGGCCGGGGAAGGGCGGCACCTTGGGGGCCGAGAGCATTCCCGTGCAGCTGATCAGGAAGCGGGTGCGGAAGACGTCCCCGCCGTCGGTGCGAACGACCCACTGCGCATTCGGCGCGTCCCAGTCGGCGGAGCTGACGGTGGTCGAGAACCGAATGTCCTTTCGCAGATCGAGCTTGTCGGCGACGAAACGCAGGTAGCGCTCGAGCTCCGGTTGCGGCGGAAAACGCTGGCTCCAGTCCCACTCGTCGATCAGCTCCTGCGAGAACCAGTACTGATAGATGTAGGACTGGGAGTCGACCCGCGCGCCGGGGTAGCAGTTCCAGTACCACGTGCCCCCGACGTCACTAGCGGCGTCGATCGACCGCACGCGGAGGCCGAGCTCGCGCAGTCGGTGGAGCTGGTAGAGGCCGGCCACGCCGGCGCCGACGATGATGGCGTCAAACGTGTCGTTCGAGCCGTTCGAAACGGTGGGTTCCACAGGAGTCCTCACGGGAAGTTGTGGCGGCGTCGCGCTACCGCGACCCGCACCACAGCCAGAGGGTCACGCGACCCTTCTGCTGCGGATATGATGGGCGTCATACCCACGCGAGACCACGCCGTCTCGAGCGGGGGGCGTCTACTTGAACTCGACGAGCACCTCGCGATAGGTCGTCGACCCCCCGTTGCGCGCTTTGTGCCGCGCGGGGACCCGCATGCCCTTGCCGGGCTCCGACAGCACCTCGAGCTCGCCGTTGTCGAGCTTGAGCGCGAACGTCGCGCCCGTCGGGACCTCGAGGATGCCCAGATCGTTGTCGTTCTCGTCGAACACCTGCAAGGGCGCTCCGGCGATCGCGTACCACATATAGCTGTGCTCGTGGGTGTGGACGGGGGTGTCCTCGCCCGGGGCGAGCTCGAAGTTCCACACGATCACCTTGTCGTTCTCGAATACCTTCTCGGTCCCCACGCCGGCCATACGGGCTCGCCCTCCTCGTAGCGGTGTCCCGGAATCGTGCACGACATCGGGCCTCCGTCAAGGGGCCCGTCGGGGCGGGGATCGCGTGGCTAGGGGGCACCCCAGCGGAGCGCGTTCGAGCCGAGGACGAAGCATCCCACGACCACGAGGAACCCGGCGAACGCCCGCTGCAACCGCTCCTGGGGCAGCCGCTGGGACCACCGGCTGCCCAGCAGCGCTCCGGCGACGCCGATGCCCGCGAAGACGCCGACGATCGTCCAATCGATACGCAGGCCCATCTCGGGAAGGATGTGGACGTAGTTCCAGAAGCCCGTCGCCGACGTGAGGGCCATGATCCACAGACTCGAGGCGATCGCGTGGTGGATCGGCAGACGTCCGAGGATCGCCATCGCCGGGACGATCAAGAAGCCGCCCCCCACACCGACGAAGCCGGTCAAGACCCCGACTCCAAACCCGTAGAAGCCGAGCAGGACCGGGTCGCCGGCGCCCACCGGGGCGTCCCGGGAGGGTCGCAGCAACAGGTAGGCGGCGGCGAAGAGGATCGTCGCAAAGACCGTGAGTTGCACGACGGTGGGGACCGAGGAGGAGGCCTGCGCTCCGAGGTAGCTCCCCACCATCCCCGGCAACCCGAAGAGCGCGACGAAGCGCCACCGCACCCGGCCACTCGGGAGATGCGCGAGACCGGTCACGAGAGCGATGCTGCCCACGATCGCGAGCGATTCGGCGATCGCCGCTTTCTCGGGCTGGTCCGCGAGGTAGATCAGCACCGGCACCGTCATGATCGAGCCACCCGACCCGAGCACCCCGAGACACAGTCCGACGGCGAGGGCGCCGAT
>JANQRO010000548.1 GCA_028284525.1 Myxococcota bacterium
AGGCGCCCCTCGAACGAGAGGCGCCTTTCGTGTTGCTCGCGGACGGCGAGCTACATCCCCATGTCGGGCATCCCACCCGGCATTCCGCCGCCGGGCGCCGCCATCGGCGCCTCTTCCTTGGGCGCCTCCGCCACCATCGCTTCGGTGGTCAGCAGCAGCGAGGCCACGCTCGCCGCGTTCTGCAGCGCGGTGCGGACGACCTTGGTCGGGTCGATCACGCCCTCCTTGAGCAGGTCGCCGTACTCCTCGCTCTGGGCGTTGAAGCCGAAGGCGCCCTTCCCGTTGCGGACCTTGTCCACGACGATCGAGCCCTCGACCCCGGCGTTCTCCGAGATGCGGCGCAGCGGATACTCGACCGCCTTGCGGATCAGCCGCACACCGGCCTTCTGCTCGTCGCCGAGGGCCTCCTCGAGCCCGTCGAGGGCGGCCTGGGCCCGCAACAGCGCCACGCCGCCGCCGGGCACCACGCCCTCCTCCACCGCCGCGCGGGTCGCGTGGAGGGCGTCCTCGACACGGGCCTTCTTCTCCTTCATCTCGGCCTCGGTGGCCGCGCCGACGCGGATCACCGCGACGCCGCCCGCCAGCTTGGCGAGACGCTCCTGGAGCTTCTCGCGGTCGTAGTCCGAGGTCGTGGCCTCGATCTGGTTGCGGATCTCCTGGCAGCGGCCCTGGATGTCGCTCTTCTTGCCGGCGCCGTCGATGATCGTCGTGTTGTCCTTGTCGATCACGATCGACCCGGCCTTGCCGAGGTCCTTCACGGTGACGTTCTCGAGCTTGAGCCCGAGCTCTTCGGCGATCACCTGACCGCCGGTGAGGGTCGCCATGTCCTGGAGCATCGCCTTGCGACGATCGCCGAAGCCCGGCGCCTTCACCGCGGCGACGTTGAGCGTGCCGCGGATCTTGTTGACGACGAGGGTCGCGAGGGCCTCGCCCTCGATGTCCTCGGCCACGATCAAGAGCGGCTGCCCGGCGCGCGCCACCTGCTCGAGGAGCGGCAGCAGGTCCTTCATGTTGCTGATCTTCTTCTCGTTGAGAAGAATCAGCGGGTTCTCGAGCTTGGTCTCCATCGACTCGGGGTCGGTCACGAAGTAGGGCGAGAGGTAGCCGCGGTCGAACTGCATGCCCTCGACCACCTCGAGCTCGCTCTCGAGGCTCTTGCCCTCTTCCACCGTGATCACGCCCTCTTTGCCGACCTTCTCCATCGCCTCGGAGATCATCTGGCCGATGGTCTCGTCGCCGTTGGCGGAGATGGTGCCGACCTGGGCGATCTCGTCGCTGTTGCGGGTCGACTTCGAGAGCTTTTCGAGCTGCTCGACGATCGAGCCCACGGCGCGGTCGATGCCGCGCTTGAGCTCCATCGGGTTCACACCGGCGGCCACCAGCTTGGCGCCCTCGGCGAACACCGACTGGGCGAGCACGGTGGCGGTGGTCGTGCCGTCGCCGGCGACGTCGGAGGTCTTGCTCGCGACCTCCTTCACCATCTGGGCGCCCATGTTCTCGAACTTGTCCTCGAACTCGATCTCCTTGGCGACGGTGACGCCGTCCTTGGTGACCGTGGGCGAGCCCCAGCTCTTCTCGATGACGACATTGCGTCCCTTGGGGCCGAGGGTGACCCGGACGGCGTTGGCGAGACCGTTCACGCCGGCCAGCATCTTGGCCCGGGCATCCTGGTCGTAGCGAATCTCTTTGGCAGACATCGTTCGCGTGTTTCTCCTGCGAATGAAAGGACGAAAAAAGGGAGGGGTGTTTGGCGATCGCGGGGCGCTAGCCCACCACCGCGAGGATGTCGTCCTCGCGGAGGATGATGTGCTCTTCCCCGTCGACGGTGATCTCGTTGCCGGCGTACTTCCCGATCAGGACGGTGTCGCCCGTGCTGACGTCGAGGGGGCGGACGCTGCCGTCCTCCTGGACCTTCCCGGTACCGACGGCGACGATGTGCGCCTGCAGGGGCTTTTCCTTGGCGGTGTCGGGGATGATGATGCCCCCGGCGCTGCGCTCTTCTTCTTCGATGCGTTTGGCCAAGATGCGATCGTGGAGAGGTCGGACCTTCAAGGCGCTTGACTCCATCGGAGGAGGCCGGGCGCGCACCGGGAGTCGGCGTGCGAGCGCGGCTCCGTCCACCTGCGGATCGAACCCGGGATGGGGACCTCCCCCATCGGGCTCGCCGAATCCCTTACACGCGGTCCCCCGCGCGTTCCTGGGTCTAAACACGGGGCCGGGTCGGTCAAGCGAGCCGCGAAAAAAAATTGCACTCGGCGGCGTCGAGTGTCACCCCAGGGGGATTCAGCGGGAGCCGGGTGCGCCCGATGGCTAGAGCTGATCGAGCACCTCCTGGATCTCGTCCAGGATCGCCGGGTCGTCGATCGTGGCGGGAACCGAAAAGCGCTCGCCGTCCGCCATCTTGCGCATCGTGCCCCGGAGGACCTTCCCAGAGCGGGTCTTGGGGAGCCGGGCGACGACCCGGGCCTGCTTGAAGGCCGCCACGGGCCCGATCTCGGAGCGCACCTTCTGGACGAGCTCGGCCTCCACCTCCGTATGCGCGCGTCCGGCGCCGGCCTTGAGGACGGCGAAGCCCACCGGCACCTGGCCCTTCAGCGAGTCGGCCACGCCGATCACCGCGCACTCGGCGACGTCGGGGTGGCCCGAGAGCACCTCCTCCATCGCCCCCGTGCTCAGCCGGTGGCCGGCGACGTTGATGATGTCGTCGGTGCGACCCATCACGTAGAGGTAACCGTCCTCGTCGATGTGCCCGGCGTCTCCGGTCGCGTAGCAGCCCGGAAACTGCTCGAGGTAGGAGCGCACGTAGCCCTCGTCGTTGTTCCACAGCGTCGGGAGACAGCCCGGCGGCAGGGGCAGGTCGAGCACGATGTTGCCCGAGGTCCCGGCGGGCACCGGGTCGCCACCCTCGTCGACCACCCGCACCGAGTAGCCCGGCACGGGCTTGGTTGGCGAGCCCCGCTTCACCGGCAGGGGCCCGAGCCCCATACAGTTGGCCGCCACCGGCCAGCCGGTCTCGGTCTGCCACCAGTGGTCGATCACCGGCACCCCGAGGATGCCCTCGGCCCACTGGATGGTGTCGGGATCGGCGCGCTCGCCGGCGAGGAAGAGGGTGCGGAAGGCGGTCAGATCCGACTGCTTGACGAACTCGCCGCTCGGATCTTCGCGCTTGATCGCGCGGATCGCGGTGGGGGCGGTGAAGAGCGCGGCCACCTTGTTGCGCTCGATCGTCCGCCAGTAGACCCCGGCGTCGGGGGTCCCGACCGGCTTGCCCTCGAAGAGGATCGAGGCGCAGCCGAGGAAGAGCGGGCCGTAGACGATGTAGGAGTGGCCGACGACCCAACCGATGTCGGACGCCGCCCACCACACCTCGCCGGGCTCGACCCCGTAGATGTGTCGCAGGCTCCAGGTGAGGGCCACCAGATGGCCGCCGTTGTCGCGCACCACGCCCTTGGGCACCCCGGTCGTCCCGGAGGTGTAGAGGACGTAGAGCGGGTCGGTCGACGCGACCGGGACACAGTCCACCGGCGAGCCCGCGGCCCGCACCTCCTCCCAATCGAGGTCGCGACCCGGGATGAGCTCCGCGGGGTGCTGGGGACGCTGGAGGACGACGCAGCGCTCGGGCTTGGCGTCGGCGATCTCGATGGCGCCGTCGAGGAGCGGCTTGTAGGGAACGATGCGGTCGACCTCGATCCCGCACGACGCGCTCAGCACCACCTTGGGCTTGGCGTCGTCGATCCGGGTGGCGAGCTCCTTGGCGGCGAAGCCGCCGAACACCACCGAGTGGATCGCGCCGAGCCGCGCACAGGCGAGCATCGCCACCGCGGTCTCGGGGATCATCGGCATGTAGATCAACACGCGATCGCCGCGCTCGACGCCGAGACCGCGGAGCGCCCCGGCGAAGCGCGTCACCTCGTCGAGGAGCTCGCCAAAACTCAGCACCCGGCGGTGGTCGGTGGCCGGGCTCTCGTAGATCAACGCGGCGTCGGCCCCGCGACCCGCTGCCACGTGGCGGTCGAGGGCGTTGTGGCACGAATTGGTCACGCCGTCGGGGTACCAGCGGTAGAAGGGCGCTCCACTGGCATCGAGGACCTGTTGCGGCGCCTCGAACCAGTCGACGGCGCGGGCGGCGTCGGCCCAGAAGCCCTCGCGGTCCTCGAGCGAGCGTGCGTACTCCTCGGCGTAATTGGCCGGCATGCGAATCCCCTCGGTCCTGGCGCTGCGGCCGCCTCGGCGGGGCGGGGCCGTCGCGCCCCGTCCCGGTCAGATGGCCTAGAATCCGACGAGCTTACCGGAGATCCCCGTGACCCTTGACCCGACTACCTGGCCCCCGCTTCTGTGGTTCGTGGCCGCCGTGGCGCTGCTCGTGGGCTACGCCCTCGGCGCCCTCCTGACCCGCCGCGGCGAGGGCGGCGACCGCATCCGCGAGCTCGAGCGCCAGCTCGACGCGAGCCGCGACGAGTTCGACGCCTACCGCGAGCAGGTCTCGGGGCACTTCACCGACACCTCGAAGCACCTGCGCGACCTGGCGCTGCAGTACCGCACGGTCTACGAGCATCTCGCCGACGGCGCCCGCACCCTGTGTCCCGACAGCGCCGTGCGGATCGAGGCCCAGGGCCTCGCGAAGGAGCTCCTACCCGCCGCCGCCCAGGACGACGCGGGGGAGGAAGAGGCCGGATCCGAAGAGGATCGGTCCGATGATACGCACTCCGACGGGGCCCGGCCCGACGACGCCCCGGCCGCCGCGACCCGCACCGACCCAGCGGAGCCGAAGCCCGGCGGGTGAGCCGTCTCTTCTACGGATGGCGCATCGTCGCCGTCGCCTTCGTCGCGGACTTCTTCGCGGTCGGCTTCCTCTTCTACTCCTACGGCGTCTTCTTCAAGGCGATCGCCGCCGATCTGGGCGGCTCGCGATTGGGCGTCTCGGTGGGTCTGGTCGCATCCTTCAGCGTCGGCTCGCTCCTCGCGCCCTTCCTCGGCCGCGCCCTCGACCGCTACCCCATCCGCAGGATCATGATCGCCGGGGCGGTGGTCGCGGCGAGCGGCTACGCCCTGGTCTCCCAGGTCCAGACCCTCGGGCAGTTCTATCTGGTCTTCGCGCTCCTGGTGGGCGTGGGCGTGACCGCGATGGGGGGGCTCTCGTCGGCGACCCTGGTCTCCAACTGGTTCGTCGCGCGACGGGGGACCGCCCTGGGCGTCGCGACGATCGGGATCTCGCTCTCCGGCTTGCTCATGCCCCAGGTGGCGACCAGTCTGATCGAGGCGATCGGCTGGCGCGGCGGCTACCTGGTCTACGCGGTCGCGACCCTGCTCTGCGTGGTGCCGCCGGTGGCGTTCCTGGTGCACAACCGGCCCGAACACGTGGGGCTGCTGCCGGACGGCGCGCCGTCGGTGGAGGCCGCCCACGCGAAGACGGCGCCCGCCGAGCGGAGCTGGGCCACCCGCGAGCTGCTGCGCGACGGGGCGTTCTGGGGTCTGTCCCTCTTCTTCGGATTCGCGTTCTTCGCGACCTCCGGGGTCCTCGTCCATCTGGTGCCCCACGCCACCGACCTCGGCATCACCCAGTACCGGGCCGCTGCCTGTCTCTCGATCGCCGCGGGGGTCGGGACCGTGGCGAAGTTCGGCTTCGGCTATCTCGTCGATCGGGTGAGCCCCCGGCTCGCGATCGCGTTGTGTGTTGCGGGCCAACTCCTGGGTCTCGCCGCGATCGCGCGCGCCGACACCGAGCTCGGGCTCCTCGGTGGAGCCGCGATCTTCGGCGGGGGCATGGGAGGCCTGGTGCCGATCCAGGGGGCGCTGATCGGGCGCTTCTTCGGGCGTCTCTCCTACGGCAAGGTCGCCGGGCTGATGCGGCCGATCCAGATTCCCTTCCACGCACTGGGCGCCCCGCTGGCCGGGCGGGTCTTCGACAGCACCGGGAGCTACGACCTGGCCTTCGCCGTCTTCGGCGCGGCCTACGTGCTGGCCCTGGTCACGACGGCGACCTTCCGGGACGAGCGACCGGGGTAGACTCGGACCATGGCCGCGCCCGAGCCGACCGCGCCCCAGTGGCCCCGCACCCAGGCCCCCGGCGGCGCCTCGGCGGACACCGGACCGGTGTTCCTGCTCGACGCGGAGGGACGCGTGGAGCGCGGCATCCTCGAGCGCTGGATCCAGGCCGCCAAACCGGAAGACGCGCCGCGCCACGACGCCATCGCCCTCGAGGGCGGCGCGGGCCGCGCGCGGCTCGAGGCGCGCATCGCCCAGGGCGACGACCCGCTCTTCGCCCCGCTCCGGGTCACCTGGTTGCCCAAACGACGGGCCGACGGATCGCGCCGGGTGGGGTGGCGAGCCGTGCTCCTCGGCGACCCCCGCGATCCGGGGCCGCTGCGTCAGCGCCTCGTGGCGCGTCTTGCCCCCGAACGGGTCCAGGTGGTGGCGGGCGAGCCCGCCCCGCTCTCCGAGCTGCGAGCGCGCTGGCGCGAGGCCGGGGGGCTCGATCTCGACGCCCAGGCCGGCCTCGCCGACTTCGTCGCGCGCCAGGCGCGCCTCGCCCTCGAGCGCGCCGAGCGTCGGTTGCGCGGCAACCGCTACAAGGTGCCCCGGCTGGTGCGGGAGGACATCGTGGCGCGGCCGGCCTTCCGCGGTGCGGTCGCCCGACTCGCCGGTGAGCTCGGACGCAGCGAGGCCCGCGTGATGCGCGACGCCCACCGCTACCTGCGCGAGATCGCCGCCGCCCACAGCCCGACGATGATCGATCTCACCGATCAGCTCTTCCGGGCGATGTGGACCCGCTCCTACCGGCGGCTGCGCTACGACCGCGCCGCCCTCGAGGCGGTCGCCGCCCAGAGCGAGCGACACCCGCTGGTGTTCCTGCCGAGCCACCGGTCCAACCTCGACCACCCGGCGCTCTACTCGATGCTCTTCGAGAACGGTCTCCCGCCGACCCACACCGCGGGCGGGATCAACATGAACTTCTTCCCCCTGGGTCCGCTGGTGCGGCGCTCGGGGGTGTTCTTCATCCGCCGCACCTTCCGCGACAACGAGGTCTACAAGCTCGTCCTGCGCCACTACCTCGACTACCTGGTGGAGAAACGCTTTTCCCTCGAGTGGTACATCGAGGGGGGCCGGTCGCGCTCGGGAAAGCTCCTCCCGCCACGCTTCGGGTTGCTCGCCTACGTCGTCGACGCCTACCGCCGCGGCAAGAGCGAAGACGTGGTGCTGGTGCCGATCTCGATCGCCTACGACCAGATCCAGGACGTGGGCGACTACGTCAGCGAGCAGCGCGGCGGTGCCAAGCAACGCGAGAGCTTCCGCTGGCTGGTGCGGCTCTTCCGGGGGCTGCGGCGCTTCGGCGAGATCGAGGTGTGCTTTGGCGAGCCGGTCTCGGTCGCCAAGATGCTGGGCCCCCCCGATCCGACGGCGCCCCCCGACCCCGACGAGGAGGAGCTGCGGCTCCAGAAGCTGGCCTTCGAAGTGTGTGTCCGGATCAACCGCGCCACCCCGCTCACCCCGACGTCGCTCGTGACCCTCGCGTTGCTCGGTGTGGGCGACCGGGCGCTCAGCGTCGGCGAAACCACCGAAGCCCTCGACGATCTCCTCGACTACGCCGAGCGCCGCGCGCTTCCGGGCAACGGGGTCCAGGGTCTCCGGCAACGCGACGGGGTCGAGGCGACGCTTCGCGAGCTCGAGCGCTCGGGCGTCGTGACCAGCTACGAGGGAGGCCGCGAAGCGGTGTTCCGCATCGGCGACGAGCAACACCTGGCCGCCGCCTACTATCGCAACACCGTGATCCACTTCTTCGTCACCACTGCAATCGCCGAGCTGGCCCTGCTCGGCCCCGCCGACGCCCCCCCGTCCCGACGCGGGGAGGCCTTCGTGCGCGAGGCGCTCGCGGTGCGCGACCTGCTGAAGTTCGAGTTCTTCTTTCCCGAGCGCGAGGACTTTCTCCACGAGCTGCGCCAGGAGATGCACCTCCACGATCGCGGCTGGGAGGCGACCCTCGCCGCCCCCGACGGCGAGGTCGCCGCGCTCGCCCGAAGTCTGCGCCCGCTGGCCGCCCACTTCGTGTTGCGTCCCTTCCTCGAGGCCTACCGGATCCTGGCGGACGTCCTGGTCGAGGGCGCCGGCGAGGACCGCGCGGCCCTCCTCGAGCGCTGTATGGCGCTGGGACAGCAGTACACCCTGCAGCGACGCATCCGCAGCGCGGAGTCGGTGTCGAAGAGCACCTTCGAGAGTGGCCTGCGTCTCGCCGCGGGTCGCGAGCTCCTGGGCGGGGGCGCGCCGGAGGCCCTCGCCGCACGTCGCGCCGCCTTTGCCGCCGAGCTGGCCCGGGCGGTGCGCCGCATCGACGCCGTCGAGGCCTTTGCCGCTGCGCGACACGTGGGGATCGAGGTATAAACACGGGTCACGCCGATCACGGGAGGGTGAGGATGAACCAGCCGGCCACCGAGACGATGCGCGACGCCCAGGGCGCCGCCGTGCCGCTGCGCCACGACTGGAGCCGCGACGAGATCGAGGCGCTCTTCGCGCTGCCGCTGAACGACCTGCTCTTCCGCGCCCAGAGCGTCCACCGCAGCGTCTTCGACCCGAACCGGGTGCAGCTCTCGACCCTGCTGAGCATCAAGACCGGGGGGTGCCCCGAGGACTGTGCGTACTGTCCCCAGAGCGCCCGCTACAAGACCGGGGTCGAGGCCGAGCGGCTCCTGGCCGTCGACGCCGTGCTCGAGGCCGCGGCCCGGGCGAAGGCCGGGGGCGCGACCCGCTTCTGCATGGGCGCGGCCTGGCGCAGCCCCCGAGACCGCGATCTCGAGACGGTGTGCGAGATGATCGAGGGGGTGAAGGGCCTGGGGCTCGAGACCTGCGTCACCCTCGGCATGCTGAGCGACGCCCAGACCAAGCGTCTCGCCGACGCGGGTCTCGACTACTACAACCACAACATCGATACCTCCGAGGAGTACTACGGCGAGATCATCACCACGCGCGAGTACCAGGACCGTCTCGACACCCTGGAGCGCGTGCGCGAGGCCGGGATCCACGTGTGTTGCGGGGGCATCGTCGGCATGGGCGAGAGTCGTGGCGATCGCGCCGGCATGCTCCAGACCCTGGCGAACCTCCCGCGTCACCCGGAGAGCGTGCCGATCAACCTCCTCGTCCAGGTCGAGGGCACGCCCTTGCACGGCCAGGACGTCCTCGACCCGATCGAGTTCGTGCGCTCGATCGCGGTGGCCCGCATCCTGATGCCGGTCTCCTTCGTGCGGCTCTCGGCGGGTCGCGAGCACATGAGCGACGAGGCCCAGGCGCTCTGCTTCCACGCTGGCGCCAACTCGATCTTCTGTGGCCCCCGTCTGCTCACCACGCCCAATCCCGCGCGCGACCGCGACGCCGCGCTCTTCGAACGACTGGGGATCGAGGCCGGGGGGGCCTAGCCGCTGCCGAGCGAGTCGAGGTAGTCGCCCAGCGCGTCCCAGAAGCCCGAGACGGCGTAGACCAGGGCGAGGACCAGCAGCGGCGGGGCGAGCCAGCGCAGCGTGGCGATCCACCCCCGCGCCCAGAGCGCGTCGCCCAAGGCGCCGCGGGCCTCGCGGCTCACGAATCCCACGGCGACCGCGAGCCCCAGACCGCCGGCGATCAGCAGCACGTTGCCCGCCAGGGCATCCATCAGCCCGAGGAGATCGGTGTCGAGGCCGGGCAGCACGCCGAGGGCGGCGATCAGGACGCCCGCGCTCGTCGCCGCGCGTCGCCGCGACCAGCCGAAGCGGTCG
>JANQRO010000555.1 GCA_028284525.1 Myxococcota bacterium
CCCGCGCGGCCTCGCCACCACCGCTGCCCTCGGTGCCGAGACGATCGAGCAACTCGGTCAGGTAGCTCGCCAACGCGAAGCGCCGCGGGTCGCCTCGCAGCGGTTCGTGGGCATCCAAGAGTCGGGTGTGATCGAGACGCACCATCGAGGTGGGACGTCGGCGCTCGAGCTGGACAAGCAGGTGGTGGAACAGGTCGAGGGTGCCGGAAAAGCGCTTGCGACTCCGCTTGGCCCCCTTCGCCATCGCCGTGACGCGGCCCCAGGCGGGGGTCAGCAGGTGCACGATGCGGTCGGACTCGCCGAACTCGAGCACCCGGAGCACCAGGGCCTCGCACTGGACACCCGCCAACTCAGGGGCTCCGCGGGTCGTCCTCGGGAATGAGCGGGCGCGGGCTCTCCGGCTCTACCGTCGGCGAGGGCGAGGTCGCGAGCGCGGGGGCTGGAGACCAGGAGGAGTGCTGCTGCTGGAGCAGCCAGAGCTCGCGCACGGCGTCGCGGCGGTAGAGGAGCGGCTCCGGGGTCGCGGTCGGAAGCCCCCGCAGCAACCAGGTGGAGACCACCAGGACGACGACCGCGGCGATCCACGCCGACAGCGGGACGGCGTCGAGGATCCCGAGCGAGGGCAGCCAGCGCCGACCCTCTTGGCCGCGGGAGGCCTCGGGCAACATCCGGGCCACGGTGTCGTCCACCGGGAGCCCGAGCGCCTCGGCCACGGTGCGAACCAGCCCGCGGGTGAAGCCGTCGCTCGCGCCGTCCATCTCCCCCGCTTCGAGGCGTTCGAGGGAGCGGCGCGGAAGTCGCGTCAGCGCGACCAGCTCGTCGAGGTCGATCTCGCGGACCTTGCGCTCCCGGGCGAGATAGCGGCCGATCGACTCGGCCTCGACGGGTGCGCCACCCCCCGAAGGTGCCGGTGTCCCGGACGGCGCTAGTTCAGACGCGCGAGGGCCTCGTTGCTGCGTTGTCCCCATGGTCCACTGGGCTTTCGGTTCGCCGATTCCGTCAGGTGGAGGATCGCGCGATCGCGCTGGCCGAGCCCGATCAGGAGCTCTGCCATCCGATAGTGCGCCTCCGCCTCCGCGTGGGGCCCGGGCTGTTGCGCGAGCACCTGGCGGAACTGGTCGAGCGCTTCGCGGGGGTGCTTCTGGTCCGCTTCGAGGATGCCGAGATTGAGTCGAGCCGGCCAGTAGTTCTCGCGGTAGTCGAGGGCGACGAGGAGATTTTTCCGCGCGTTGCGGGTGTCCCCGAGCTTGTACTGGGCCCAGCCGAGATTCGTGTGGGCGAGCCAGGGCCAGGCGAAGGTCGGGTCGTCGACCAGCACCTCGGCCTGGGCCCGGGCGTCTTCGAAACGCGACACGCTCGCGTAGAACGCCGAGAGGCTGAGCCGCGCCCGCTGGAACTCCGGATCGAGCTCGAGGGCCCGCAGGAAGTTCGCCTCGGCCTCCTCCGGTCGGCCGCGCCGGCGGTAGGCCTCGCCCAGGGCCAGCCGGATCGGGGCGTCGTCGGGCTCGTACTTGGCGGCCATCAAGAGCTCGCGAATCGCGACGGGGATGTTGCCCGCCTCGAGCTGCTGCACCCCGAGGTCGTAGTGCATGACGGCGCGCTTGTTGCGCTCGACCTGTTCCTCTTCGCTGAGCAGCGGCTCCGGGACGGGGTTCGTCGCGCACGCGCCCACCAGCATCGCCAGACCGACGAAGAGCGCTGGCGTGGCGAGGCCGCGGATCCGGAAGCCGTAGGTTCGGAGAATGGTCACGAGAACCCTCCTTCTGTCTCGCGGTCGTCGTCTCAAAACGACGCGAGGAGCTTGAGCATCGGGGACATCGGCGCCAGCTCGGACGCGAGCTTGCGCACCGGGGTGACTCGGCCCAGCGTCGTGGCCGGGGGAGAGGTGGCCTCGGCCGCGGTCGGCGGCGGTGCGGCGGCGCCGCCGTTCCGTTCGCGAAACTTGGTGAGGTCGAGCTCCAGACTGAGGTCGCTGCTCTCGAGGGGGTCGGCCTCGATCTGGAGCTCCTCCTCGAAGGGGACCGCGGGGCGCATTGGGACCTGCAGATCGATCAGCTGGGCCAGCGGCGCCAGGGCCGCGACGCGTTCGGGCCCGGCCGTCCCCGCGAGCCGCTCGTCGTCGAAGACGAAGCCCATGCTCTCCGCGAAGGTCAGCCCCGCGTCGAAGGCGAGACCCGTAGCGTCGGCGTAGTCCTCGTCGCGCATTTCGTACTGGACGATGCGAGCCCGGCTGAGCGAACGGATCACCACGACCACCCGCCGCACGTTCTCCTCGAGGTAGACGAGGATCGCCGCGCGGGCGGGGCCCGCCGGGAGCTCCGGGGTCGCGACGATCGGCTCGTTCATCGACAAGCGCACCGCGACCACGCGGCGTTCGAGCTGCTCGAGCGGCCGGAGCCGCTGCTGGAACATGCCCTCCTATCGGCCCCTGGGGCCGCCACCTTGAGGCGCAAGCGGCCGCAGCCCGTCCCCCAGGTGCCCGGTTCCAAAGGGGAAGCCCGGGGCGCTGCCGGTTCTCGGGACGGCGCAGGAAGGCGGCAGGTCGGCGCCCGGGCCCGGTACACTCGGCCCCCCAGGCGCACGAACCCATCGCACCAGCCCACCCGGGAGGATCTCCATGCGCGTCCGTCAGATCGCCCTCGTCGCCCGCGACCGCGACGCGGTTGTCGACCAGCTCTGCCACGTCCTGGGCATCGAGGTGGCGTTCGAAGACCCCGGGATCGACGTCTTCGGGCTCCACAACGCCGTGATGCCGGTCGGAGAGACCTTTCTGGAAGTGGTGTCGCCGGTCCGGGACGGCACCACCGCGGGGCGCCACCTCGAGCGCCAGGGCGGGGACTCGGGGTACATGGTGATCGTGCAGACGTCGGACCTCGACCGCGACCGGGAGCGCGTGCAGAAGCTGGGCGTGCGGGTCGTGTGGGAGCACGCCGAGACCCACACCTCGACGATCCACCTCCACCCCCGCGACGTCGGCGGCGCGATCCTCTCCCTCGACCACTCGGACCCGTGGGAGACCTGGGACTGGGCGGGCCCCGATTGGGAGTCGGCGGTGCGCACCGACGCCGTGCGCGCCATCGCCGGGGTCGACCTGCGCGCCCAGGACCCGGCAGCGATGGCAACGCGCTGGAGCGAGGTGCTCGCCACCGAGGCCTCCCCCGGCGCCGATGGGCGGGTCGCCCTCTCCTTCGAGGAGTCGGGAATTCGCTTCGAGGCGGGCGAGCCCGAGGGCGTGTGCGGGATCGACCTGGTCGCCACCGACCCCGACGGAGTCCGCGAACGCGCCCGCTCCCGCGGCCTCGCGGTCGACGCCCACGGCGCCGTCGCGATCTGCGGCACGCGCTTCCGACTGGTGGACGCCTGGGACCCGGCGGCGCGCTGAGATGGCCCCCGACCTTCGCTTCGGTCTCTGGTACGCCTTCCGCAACCCCGCCGCGTGGCGGCGCCCCTACCCCGAGATCTACCGCGCGGTGCTCGACCAGATCTCCTACGCGGAAGGTCTCGGTTACGACGACGTCTGGCTCACCGAGCACCACTTCTGCGAAGACGGTCACGCGCCGTCGATCCTGCCGCTGGCGGCCGCGGTCGCGGTGCGCACCGAACGCGTCCGGATCGGCACGGGTGTCCTGCTGCTCCCGCTCCACGATGCGGTGCGTGTGGCCGAGGACGGCGCCACCGTCGACATCCTCTCGAACGGCCGTTTCGAGCTGGGCGTCGGGGTGGGCTACCGGCCCCAGGAATTCGAGGGACTCGGCATCTCGCGACGCGACCGCGCAAGCCGCACCGACGAAGGGCTCGAGGTGATCCGGCGGCTCTGGGAGGGCGGGCCCGTCGATTTCGAGGGAAGCCACTACACCCTCCGCGGCGTGACCCTCACCCCCCCACCGGTCCAAGAGCCGCGCCCACCGCTCTGGGTCGGGGGCTTCGCGCCGGCCGCGCAGCGCCGCGCCGCACGCCTCGCCGACGGCTACATCGGCACCGGGGACATGGCCGAGCCGGCCCGGCGCTACCGGGAGGCCTGCGCCGCCGCGGGGTCGGCGCCGCGTCTCGCGGGGGGTCACTTCTGGCTGATCGTCTCGCGGGACCCCGAGGCGACCTTTCGGGCGGTGGGGCCCCACGTGCTCTACCAGGTCCAGCAGTACGCGCTCTGGGCGGAGGAGGCGGGGATGGAGCTCTTCCCGTACGTGGAGACCCCGGAGGCGGTGCGCGAGCTCGGCTTGCTGGAGATCGTCACCCCGTCGGAAGCGATCGATCGGATCGGCGCCTACGTCGAGACCACGGGGATCGAGCGGTACTACACCTGGACGGTGCCTCCGGGCTACCCCGCGGAGCGTATGAACGAGCACCTCCAGCTCTTCGCCGAAGAGGTGATGCCCAAGCTCCGGAGCTAGCCCGCCGCGCAGCGGGCGCGCGGACCCGCGCTACTTGCTGCTGTAGACGACGAAGGGGTTGCCGGCGGGATCGCGGAGGACCGCCCGGCGCTCGTGGGGCCCTTCCTCCACCGCTCGCTCGACCCGCGCCCCCGCGGCCTCGAGGGCGGCGACGGCCCCCTCGATGTCGTCCACCTTGTACGACACGGTGGCGCGGTCGGCGAGGATCTCGTCCCCCGCCGCCAGCGCCACCGTGACGTCGCCGGCGCGAAGCGCGGCGAAGCGGTCCCCGTCGCGGAACATCGGCTCGAGACCCAGACCGTCCCGGTAGAACGCTTCGGCGGCGTCGAGGTCGTCCACCGGGTGGATCACCATCCCGACTTTCTTGGCGAGCGACACGGCGCCCCTCCCGCTAACGGAGCTTCGGACAGCGTTGGGCGAGGGTCTCCCCGATCTCGGCCGGGGATTTCGACACCGCGACCCCGGCCGCCTCGAGAGCCGCCATCTTGTCGGATGCCTTGCCCTTGCCCCCTGCGATGATCGCGCCGGCGTGGCCCATGCGTTTGCCCGCCGGCGCGTTCTGACCGGCGATGAAGGCGACGACCGGCTTGCTCATCTGATCGCGCGCGAACTCGGCGGCGGTCTCCTCGGCGCTGCCCCCGATCTCGCCGATCATCACCACGGCTTGGGTCTCGGGATCCTCCTCGAAGAGGGCCAGCGCGTCGACGAAGGTGGTGCCGATCACGGCGTCTCCGCCGATCCCGACACAGGTCGACTGGCCGATCCCGAGACGCGAGAGCTGGTCGACCGCTTCGTAGGTCAGGGTGCCCGAACGCGAGATCACCCCCACCGGACCGGGGCGGGTGATCTGGGCCGGCATGATCCCGATGCGACACTGCTCGGGGGTCACGACGCCGGGACAGTTGGGCCCGACCAGCCGCGTGCTCGAGCCGGAGAGCGCTCGCTTCGCACGCATCATGTCGAGCGCGGGAATGCCTTCGGTGATACAGGCGACGAGTCCGATTCCCGCCGCCTCCGCCTCGAGGATCGCGTCGGCGGCGCCGGGGGGCGGCACGAAGACCACCGAGGCGTTGGCGCCGGTGCGATCGACCGCCTGCTCGACGGTGTCGAAGACCGGGATGCCATCCAGGGTCTGGCCGCCTTTGCCCGGGGCGACCCCGCCCACCACCTGGGTTCCGTACTCGATCGACAGGCCGGCGTGGAAGCGACCCATGCGCCCCATGCCCTGGACGATCAGCCGGGTGTCCTTGTCGCAGAGAATCGCCATCGCTACCCCCGGGCTGCGACCGCCGCTTCGGCGGCCTCGCGGAAGGTCTCCGCAGCGGTGATGTTGAGCCCCGACTCGTCGAGCACCTTGCGACCCTCGGTGGCATTGGTCCCCTGGAGCCGCACAACGAGGGGGATCTCGAGCCCGAGCTCCTTGGTCGCCGCGACGACGCCCTCGGCGACGAGGTCACAACGCACGATTCCGCCAAAGATGTTCACGAGGATCGCCTTCACGTTGGCGTCCTGGAGGATCAGCTTGAAGGCCGCCGCCACCTTTTCCTGGTCGGTTCCGCCGCCACAGTCCAGGAAGTTCGCCGGGGAGCCGCCGGCGACCTGCAGCATGTCGAGGGTCGCCATCGCGAGCCCGGCGCCGTTCACCAGGCACCCGATGTCGCCGTCGAGGCCGACGTAGGCGAGATCCAGATCGTGGGCCTCGCGCTCGCGGGCGTCCTCCTCGTCGGGGTCGCGCATCGCGGCCACGTCGGGGTGTCGGTAGAGGGCGTTGTCGTCGAAGTTGAGCTTGCAGTCGAGGGCCAGGAGCTCCCCGGAGCCCGTCACGACCAGCGGGTTGATCTCGGCGAGCGACGCGTCCCTCTCCAGGAAGAGCCGGTAGAGCCCGTCGAGAAAGACCTGGAAGTGCTCGGTCGCCTCGCCGAGTCCCAGCCCGTAGGCGAGGCGCCGCACGTGGTGGGGCTGCAGCCCGGTCACCGGGTCGATGTGGACGGTGAGGATCTTTTCGGGGGTCTTGGCCGCGACCTCCTCGATCTCCATCCCACCCTCGGTCGATGCGATCACCGCGAGACTCTCCTCGGCGCGGTCGAGGAGCATGCCGAGGTAGAGCTCGCGGTCGATGTCGCAGCCGGCCTCGACGTAGACCTTTCGCACCAGCTTGCCGTCGGGGCCGGTCTGGTGGGTCTTGAGGGTCATGCCGAGGATCTCGCTGGCCGCGCGTTTGGCCTCGTCGGCGCTCTTGGCGAGCTTGATGCCACCGGCCTTGCCGCGGCCCCCCGCGTGGACCTGGGCCTTCACGACGACGACTCCGCCGCCGAGGGCGCGGGCGCCCGCCTCGGCCTCGGCGGGGGTCGCGGCGAGACGCCCTTCCGGCACCGGCACGCCGAACTCGCGCAGCAGCTCTTTGGCCTGGTATTCGTGGACGTTCATCGCTAGAGCTCGATCGAGTCGACGAGGGTGCGGACGTGATCGACCGAAGCGTCGAAGGCCTTGCGCTCGCTTTCGTCGAGCTCGAGCTCGATGATGCGCTCGACGCCGCCCGCGCCGAGGACGCAGGGCACGCCCAGGTAGAGACCGCTCACGCCGTACTCCCCCTCGCAGAGACACGCGCAGGCGAGCACGCGCTTCTGGTCCCGGAGGATCGCCTCGGCCATCTCGATCGCGGACATCGCCGGCGAGACGAAGGCCGAGCCGGTCTTGAGCAGTCCCACGACCTCGCCGCCGGCGCCCTTGGTGCGCTCGACGATGGCGTCGATCTTGTCGGCGTCGATCAGCTTGGTGATCGGGATCCCGTTGACGGTGCAGTAGCGCACCAACGGCACCATCGTGTCGCCGTGGCCCCCCAGCACCATCGCGGTGACGTCGCGCACCGAGACTCCGAGCTCCCAGGCCACGAAGGCGCGGAAACGCGCCGAGTCGAGCACGCCGGCCATCCCGACCACGCGGTTCTTGGGGAAGCCCGATACCTCCTTGAAGGTGTAGACCATGGCGTCGAGGGGGTTCGACACGACGATCACGGTCGCGTCCGGCGCGTTGTCGCGCACTCCTTCGGCCACCTGCTTCATGATCGCGAGGTTGGTGTTCAGGAGGTCGTCGCGGCTCATCCCGGGCTTGCGCGCGAGCCCGGCGGTGATGATCACGAGGTCGGCGCCCGCGATCCCGCTGTAGTCGTTGACGCCCGTGATCGAGACGTCGGCCCCGGCGATCGGCGCGCCTTCGGCCATGTCGAGGGCCTTGCCCTGGGGCATGCCCTCGACGACGTCGAAGAGCACGACGTCTCCCAGTTCCCGGTAGGCGGCTTGCTCGGCGAGCACGCCGCCGATGTTGCCCGCGCCGATCATCGCGATCTTGGGCCGTGTCATACGTGGGGGTCTCCTTCGTCTTCGGCGCGCGGCCCCCTCGCCGGGGCCCGCACCCATGCGGCGGTGCAGCGAGCCGCCCGCCCGGTTGTCGTGTCTCGGACGGTCGCCGCAGCGCCGTCGCGCGGATCCGCGCCGGCCGCGGCTACTCCATGTTCTCGATGACGGCGTCGCCGAACTCGGAGCACTTGAGCTGGGTCGCGCCGTCCATCAGCCGTTCGAAGTCGTAGGTCACCGTCTTGTTGGCGATCGTCTTGGCGACGGCGTTCTCGATCAACGTCGCCGGCTGGCTCCACCCCAGGTGGCGGAACATCATGACCCCGGAGAGCACCACCGAGCTCGGGTTGACCTTGTCCTGTCCGGCGTACTTGGGCGCCGTCCCGTGGGTGGCCTCGAAGATTCCGTGGCCCGTCTCGTAGTTGATATTGGCACCCGGCGCAATCCCGATCCCGCCGACCTGCGCAGCCAGCGCGTCCGAGAGATAGTCGCCGTTGAGGTTCATGGTGGCGATCACGTCGAACTCCGAGGCCCGGGTGAGCACCTGCTGGAGGGTGACGTCGGCGATCGTGTCCTTCACCAACACCTTGTCCCCGGCGTCGCCGCCGCAGTCGTCCCAGGCCAGCGCGACCCCCTGGAACTCCTCCCGGGTGAGCTGCACGCCCCAGTCCCGAAAGGCGCCCTCGGTGTACTTCATGATGTTGCCCTTGTGGACGAGGGTCACGCTCTTGCGCTTGTTCTCGACGGCGTAGCGGATCGCCGCGCGCACCAGCCGGTCGGTCCCCTCCTTCGAGATCGGCTTGACCCCGATCCCCGAGCTCTCGGGGAAGCGGATCTTGTCGACCCCCATCTCGTCGCGCAGGAACGCGATCACCTTCTTCACCTCGGGTGTCTCGGCGGCCCACTCGATGCCCGCGTAGATGTCCTCCGAGTTCTCCCGGAAGATCACCATGTCGACGTCCTCGGGCGCACGGACGGGGCTCGGGACCCCTGGATACCATTTCACCGGGCGCAGACAGGTGTAGAGGTCGAGGATCTGACGCAGCGCCACGTTCAGGCTGCGAATCCCCCCGCCCACCGGCGTCGTGAGTGGCCCCTTGATTCCCACCACGTAGTCGCGGAAGGCCTGGAGGGTCTCCTCGGGCAGCCACTGGCCGGTCTCGTTGAAGGCCTTCTCGCCGGCCAGCACTTCGAACCAGGCGACCTTGCGCCGTCCCGCAAAGGCCTTCGCCACGGCGGCGTCGAAGACCCGGACCGCGGCCGCCCAGATGTCGGGCCCCGTGCCGTCGCCCTCGAT
>JANQRO010000558.1 GCA_028284525.1 Myxococcota bacterium
GAGCTGGACTCCCGCCGCGGCGACGCGGGCGCTTTCCCGACAGCGTGACCGCGCGGGGGCGACGCCACGCCGAGGGCCTGGCCGGGCTCGCCCGCGCGGGAGGGCGCGCCGCGCTCCTCTTCCTGGTACAGCGCGCGGACTGTGACCACGTGGAGCCCGCCGACGAGATCGACCCGGCCTACGGACGCGCCCTGCGCGACGCCGCCGCGGCGGGAGTCCAGCTCTACGCCTGGCGCGCCCGACCGAGCGCGCGCGCGCTGCGTCTCGGAGCGGCCCTCGAGGTGCGGTTGTGAGCACAGCGACCCCGCGGCGCGACGCCCCCCCGGATGCGGCGCACCGGTCGTTGCGCCGCCGACTCCTCGCCTGGTACACCCGAACCCGTCGCGACCTCCCCTGGCGGCGCACCCGCGACCCCTACGCGATCTGGATCTCCGAAGCGATGCTCCAGCAAACCCGCGTCGAGACGGTGATCCCCTACTACGAGCGCTTTCTCCAGACGTTTCCCGACGTCGACGGCCTGGCGAGCGCGGACCTCGACGAGGTGCTCGGGCTGTGGGCGGGCCTCGGCTACTACTCCCGAGCGCGCAACCTGAAGCGCGCGGCGGAACAGGTGCGCGACCGCTTCGACGGCGCGCTCCCCGACGACGTCGAGTCGCTCCAGAGCCTGCCGGGAATCGGCCGCTACACCGCGGGAGCCATCGCGTCGATCGCCTTCGACCGGCCCGCGCCGGTGGTGGATGGCAACGTCGCCCGCGTGCTGTGCCGGGTGCACGCGATCGAGGGCGCGCCCCAGGAGCGCGCGGTGCAGAACCGGCTCTGGGAGGAGGCTGCGCGTCTCGCGCGGGGTCCCCGCCCGGGGGACCTCAACCAGGCGCTGATGGAGCTCGGCGCCCGGGTCTGCACCCCGCGCTCGGCTCGCTGCGGAACCTGTCCGATTCGCCGCAGCTGTCGGGCGCTCGCCACCGGACGGGTCGACGAGCTTCCCCACGCGCCGCCGGGGAAGCGGCCCAAACGCGAGCACTGGGTGACGGCGCTTCTCGTGCGACGCGGCCGGGCCCTCGCCGTGCGACGCCCGGAGGCGGGACCTCTGGGTGGGCTCTGGGAGCTTCCCGGGGGCGCGCTCCCGGGGACGGGCGGTGCCCTCGCTGGGGCGCGCGCGTTGCTCGAAGAGCGGGTGGGGCTTCGCTGCGAGGCCCTGCGTCGCGCCGGGCGTTTCGACTACGCGTTCACCCACCGCCAACTCGAGGTCGAGGTCCTGGTCGGCACCGCAGCGGCGGGGCGGACCCGGCTCTCGGGCTACACCGCCCACCGCTGGGTGGCCCCGGGTCGCCTCGGCGAGCTCGCGTCGGCCACGCTCACCCGCCGGGCCCTCGAGCTCGCCCTGGCGACGGCGCTCCCGCCCCGGGAGGGCTAGCTGGCGCCGGGGAAGGCGCGGCGTATCCTGCGAGGCCATGTCGAGCTCGTTCGGAAAGCTCTTTCGGATCACGACCTTCGGCGAGTCCCACGGAGGCGGGGTCGGGGTCGTGATCGACGGATGCCCGCCGCGGCTCCCGATCGAGCGCGGCGAGATCCAGCGCGATCTCGACCGCCGACGGCCCGGCCAGAGCCGGCTCACGACCCCGCGACAGGAGGCCGACCGCGCCGAGATCCTGTCTGGCGTGTTCGAGGGACGGAGCCTCGGGACCCCGATCGCCATCGTCGTGCGCAACAAGGACGCGCGGCCCGAGGCCTACGAACACATGCGCGACGTCTATCGGCCCTCCCACGCCGACTGGACCTACGACGCCAAGTACGGCATCCGCAACTGGCAGGGTGGGGGCCGCGCCAGCGCCCGGGAGACGATCGGGCGCGTCGCCGCCGGCGCCGTCGCCCGCAAGCTTCTGGCGACCCAGGGCATCGAGGTGCTGGCGTGGGTGCGACGCGTCCACGACCTCGAGGCCAAGGTCGACACCGACTCGGTCCAGTCGGGCGACGTCGAGGCGAGCCTGGTCCGCTGTCCAGACCCCGAAGCTTCGAAGGCCATGGAGGAGCGCATCGACGCGGCGCGCGAGCGAGGCGACTCGTTGGGCGGCGTCGTCGAATGTGTGGCGCGGGGCGTTCCGGCGGGGCTCGGCGAGCCCGTCTTCGACAAGCTCGACGGCGATCTGGCGCGAGCGATGCTCTCGCTCCCCGCGTGCAAGGGCTTCGAGATCGGCAGCGGCTTCGCCGGCACCGCGCTCACCGGGATCGAGCACAACGACCCCTTCACGCCAGGCCCCGATGGCGCGCCGCGACCCGCGGCGAACCGCTCGGGCGGCGTGCAGGGCGGGATCAGCAACGGCGCGCCCCTGGTGCTGCGCGCCGCGTTCAAAGCCACCGCGACGGTCCGTCTGGAGCAGGACACGGTGACGAGTGCCGGCGAGGCCACCAAGCTCGAGGCGCAGGGACGTCACGACCCCTGCGTGCTGCCGCGGGCGGTGCCGATGGTGGAGGCGATGACCCTCCTCGTGCTCGCCGATCACTGGCTGCGTCAGCGCGCCACCGACGTGCTCCCCCGCGACGACGGCGCGCGCTAGGACACGACCCAGCCGCCGGGCGAGCGCTACGGGAGAAGCACGAACCCCGTGGCCGCGGCGAGCCCGGAGGCCAGCACCGCCAGGGTCGCGAGCACGCCGTGCACCTCGCGCGGCGCGGCATCGCCACGCTCGAGACGCCGGCCCAGCGCGGCCGTCGCGACGAAGAGCGCCACGGCGAGCAGCGCCGCGTAGCCGTGGGCGCTGGCGAAGGGGTCTCGCCCGCGCAGCCACGCCATCGAGACCGGCCCCGCGATGACGCCCGGGGCGATCCAGATCAGGGCGAGCTTGGCGCGCCGCAGGTGGCGCTCGCGCAGCGCGCGGCGCACCGGGTCGCCGCCGCGACGCGCGCGGCGCATGACCAGCCCGGTGCGGAGCGCGACGACGGCGAGCGCGATCCCGACCAGCATCCAGACCGGGTGGAGATAGGCCAGCGCTCGCAACAGCGGGTCGTTGGCGCTCGGGTCGATCACTCGATCTTGTGGATGGCGTCCGGCGGAATGCGCGCCAGCAGGGAATCGAGGGCGCGTTGCAGATAGCCGGCGTCACGCGACTCGAGGGTGAGCTGCACGCGAAACTCCTCGACCCCCACCTTGGGGTAGGAGCCGAGCACCAGCTCGGGATACTCGAGGAGCAGGTCGTTCAGATCGCCGGCGATGTCGCTCTCGCGGCGCCGCACGAAGACCTTCTTCAGCAGGAAGGGTACCCCCTGGAGCCGGTGTCGGACCGACTCGAACTTCTTGCGCAGGAGCTCGGGGATGCCGGGAAAGATGTGCACGTTCTCCAACACCACGAGGGGGAACCACAGGTCGCCCGAGTCGATCAGCTTCGAGCCCTCTGGGATCTTCGCCATCTTGAGCTGCGACTCGTTGGCGGGCTTGCCCTGGGCGCGTTCGATGCGCTGCGAGATCGACTCGGAGTGCTCGAGCTTCACCCCGAAGGCGGCCGCGATCCCGTCCATCGTGAGGTCGTCGTGGGTCGGGCCGACGCCACCGGAGGTGAGGACGTAGTCGTAGCGGTCGCTCATCACCCGCACCTCGCTGGCGATCACGTCGATCTCGTCGGGGATCACCAGGACGCGCTCGACGTCGACCCCGAGGCCACGCAGCTCGCGACACAGATAGGGCGAGTTCGAATCGACGACCTTCCCCGAGAGGATCTCGTTGCCGATCACGAGGATACCGGCGGTGGGCATGGACGGAAGGGTAGGAGAGTGCGCTTTGGCGGGGCAACCGAGCGGCCGAGATGCGCTCGCGCGGCCGCGGCGGCGCTATCTTGGCACCCATGCCTTCGGTGTGCTTCGCGACGAGCCGCGGCGAACGCAGGGAGATCGACGTGCCGTCGGGGACGCTCGTCCTCGACGCGGCGCGACGGGCGGGCCTGCCGATGGCCCGCGCGTGTGGCGAACGCCAGGTATGCGGTCGCTGTGTCGTCGAAGTGCGCCGCGGTCACTCGGGGCTGAGCCCGGAGGCGCCGCGCGAAACCCGGGTGAAGGCCCGCAACGGCATCGCGAGAGACACGCGTTTGGCGTGCTGCGCGCGGGTCGCGGGCGACCTCGAGATCGCCGCGTCCTACTGGTGACGAGATGACCGACCGGGACGACCGGGTGCACGCGGGGAGACGCGGCCTGCTCCTCGTCGATCACGGCAGCCGCGCGGCGGAGGCCAACGCGGTCCTCGAGACCCTCGCGGGGAGGCTCCGCGAGCGCGATCCGTCGACACCGATTCGTGTCGCCCACCTGGAGATCGCACCCCCCGCAATCGACGAGGGTCTGGCCG
>JANQRO010000571.1 GCA_028284525.1 Myxococcota bacterium
CGGCCACGCTCACGTTGAGCCCGACGCCGCCGATGCCGGCGTGCTCGGCGAGGATTCGCGACCAGGGCAGGGCGCGGCGCAGGCAATCGGTGCGGGCCAGCTGCTCTGGCGTCGCGGTGGGCTCGGTGCCGCGTTGGTGGGTCTCACCTATCACCAGCTCTACTACGTCTACAGCAGTGCGATCTTCGCAGCGTCCTGCCTGCTCGGACGACTCCGCGACCGCGCGCTGTCTCCGCCCGCGCCCACCGCGCGCTGATCTTCGGGGACGGGGCGCGACGCCCCGCCCGACACCCGACGACCAGACCTGCGATACTCCTCCGGAGCGAAGGAGGAGCCCATGAAGATCGGCGTCGTCTACCCCCAGATCGAGCTCGGCGGAGACCCGGAGGCCGTCCGGGCGATCGGTCGCGCCACCGAAGCCCTCGGCTACGACCATCTGCTCGCCTACGACCACGTGGTCGGCGCGACCCACGACCGCAGCCCCGAGCTCTGGGGTCCCTACACCGACCAGCACCCCTTCCACGACCCCTTCGTGATGTTCGCCTACCTGGCGGGGATGACCGAGCGCATCGAGTTCGCCACCGGGGTCATCATCCTGCCCCAGCGCCAGACCGCGCTGGTCGCCAAACAGGTCACCGACCTCGACCTGCTCTCCGGCGAACGGCTGCGCCTCGGCGTAGGCGTCGGCTGGAACTATGTCGAGTACGACGCCCTGGGACAGGACTTCTCCACCCGCGGCGCCCGGGCCGACGAGCAGATCGAGCTGCTGCGGCGCTACTGGAGCGAGCCCCTGCTCAGCTTCGAGGGGCGCTTCGACCGGATCGACCGCGGCAACATCAACCCGCGTCCCCGACGCCGGGTGCCGATCTGGATCGGCGGCTTCGTGGAGGCGGCCTTCCGGCGGGGCGGACGCCTGGGCGACGGCTTCATGTTCGCGGGGGATCCCGCGGGCGCTCTCGAGCAGTGGAAGCGCGTCGAGCACCACCTCTCCGAAGCCGGTCGCTCTTCCGAGGGCTACGGGCGCGAGCTCATCACGATCGCCGCGCGCTCGGTGGACGACTGCTGCAAAGCGGCCGACGAGTGGCGGGCGGCGGGCGGCACCCACCTCTCGGTGGTGACGATGGGGATGGATCTGGACAGCGCCGACGCGCACATCGACTTCATCTCCCAGGTCCGCGAGCGGGTGGCGTAGCGGGGCGCGCACCCGCCGACCGAGGAGACCCGATGGACAGTCACACCGGCCCGCTGCTCCTGCTGGTGCAGGCCAACGTCGATCCCGAGCACGAATCGGCGTTCCACGAGTACTACCACCTGCACGTGCCGCGGCTCCTCGAGATCCCCGGCTACGACTGGGGGCGCCGCTACCAGAGCGTCGTGGGCGACCTGCGTCATCTCGCGCTCTATCAGATCGACGACCCCGATTCCCTCGACCGCCTCCTGGGCCCCGAGCTGGAGAAACGCCACCCGATCGCCCAGAGCGAGTTCCGCCGTTTCGAGGCGCTGGCCGGGGTGCGCGACGTGCGAATCAACGTCTACGAGCAGCTTTCGGGGCCGGTGCTCGGCCACCCGCTCCTCGAGCACGACCTCCCGCTGAGCGTCGTCCTGACCGACTGCGTCGACCCGGAACGCGAGGCCGAGTTCAACGCCTGGTACACCCACTCCCACGTCCCGAATCTGATGCGGATCCCCGGCTACGTCTCCGGCGCGCGCTTCCGCCTCCTCGAGCACCCCGCCCTCGCGTGGCTCGAAATGGGGCCCCGCTACCTGGCCCTCTACGAGCTCGCCGACCTCGAGTGCGTGCCGAGCCTCGCGGACCCCGAGCGGATGCGCCCCGAAGCCCGGGCCGAGTTCGCCGAATACACGGCCTTCGCGGCGCCCCTCGTCGACCAGCTCTCGTGGAACATCTACCGGCCCACGGCGCGGCACTGGCGTCGTTGAGGGGAATCCGGTGACGCGCCTGTTGCGATCGATGACCCTCGCCGGGACCCTGACCCTCCTCGGAGCGCTCGCCGCGCCGCCGGCCGAGGCGATCAGCTGTCGGCAGTGGGAGCGGATGGGCCCGGACGAGAAGACGAACACGGTCTATCGCATGATCGACGGCACGGTCTCGGGCTCCCGGGGCCGGCAGTACCACGTCGACCGCGGAGCCGTCGGACGCTGTCTCGAGGCCTCGGCCCAGGCGATCGAGTACGACTTCGACGGCGCCTGCGCCGACCCGCGCACCGCCGGCAAGGAAGCGCTGAACCGCATCTTCAAGAACTACATCTGGACCTGCGCCGGGTGAGGGCGTCCGCACCGAGACGTCTCCTCCCCGCGCTGCTCGCCGTCGCGCTGGGGTGCAGCGACCCGGCCCCGGTGAGGCCCAGCGGCTTTCTCGAACGCTTCGACGAGCTCGCCCCGGGCCGCGGCGACCAGGCGCGCCTGGTCTACATCGATGGCGCCGCCGACTTCTCGCCCTACGAGAAGATCTGGGTGGAGCCGGTGGTGGCGTGGAGCGCGGACGACCCGTCCCCCGACCTCGAAGCGCTCGCCGCGCACTTCGACACCGAGCTCCGCCGCGAGTTGGCGCGGGAGTTCGAGCTGGTCGACGCCCCCGGACCGGGGACGCTCCACCTGCGCGCCGCGGTCACCGGGCGGAGCGAGAGCGGCGCGTCGGCAGAGCTCGAGGTGCTCGACGCGGAGACCCAGCGGCGTCTCGTCGCGGTCGCCGACGCCCGGGGGAGCGAGGTCGCCCGGGACGGCGAGGACGCCACGCCCGAGCAGGTGGTCGCGTTCTGGGCGCGGCGCGCCCGGGTCCGGCTCGCGGCGTTCCGCAGCTTCGACCTCACCGAAAAGGCCCACGAAGCGAGTGCCGACGCCGACACCCCCTGACCCGACGTCCCCCCGGCCCGTGCCTGCGCTCGTACCCGTGCTGGCCGGCGCGCTCCTGGCGCTCGCCCTCGGCTGCCGCCAGTGGGCCCCCACGCCGCCCCCTCCGGCGCCTCCCGCCGAAACGCTGGCCTCCCCCGACCCGGCCGCCGCCCAGCGCATCGTCGAGCGCCGCTGCGCCGTCTGCCGCGGCTGCTACGACGCGCCCTGCCAGCTCGTGCTCAGCTCCCACGAGGGGCTCGCGCGCGGCGCCAGCAAGGAGAACGTCTATCACGGCTCCCGGCTGCGCCGCAGCGAGCCGACGCGTCTCGGCATCGACGCCCACAGCCCCGAGGCGTGGCGCGAGCGCGGCTTCTGGTCGGTCCTCGACACGACGGGGGACACCGCCTTGCTACGCAAGATGCTGGCCCTCGGTCGCGCCGCGCCTCCCGCTTCGGATCGGCCGCTCCCCGAGGACTTTCCGCTCGACATCACCCGCGCCCTGCTGTGCCCCACCCCGGAGGAATTCGCCGACTACGCCACCGCCCGGCCGCGGGGCGGGATGCCCTACGGCACCGCACCGCTCTCGC
>JANQRO010000572.1 GCA_028284525.1 Myxococcota bacterium
CGGCCACGCTCACGTTGAGCCCGACGCCGCCGATGCCGGCGTGCTCGGCGAGGATTCGCGACCAGGGCAGGGCGCGGCGCAGGCAATCGGTGCGGGCCACTTCCGGAAAGCGCCAGCGCTTCAAGTGGGTGCACAGGAGGCCGGGGTCGAGCAGGATGCGCCCGCCGCTGCGCGCCAGTCGGGTGCCGAAGTCGATGTCCTCCACCGAGGGCTCCGGGAAGCGCTTGGCGTCGAAGCCGCCGAGGTCGAGGAAGGTCCCGCGCCGCACGGCGCCGAACCCCGACCAGAAGGTCGCGGCGGATCCGGCGTTGCGTTGGTGCACGTGGTGGTGGCGCAGGTTCATGTAGAGGCTGGCGTAGTTGTTCTCCGGCGGGTTGTCGTCGTAGGAGCCGAAGATCGCGCTGCGGGTGGGGTTGCTCATCGCATCGGCCACGCGGTGGAGCGCGAGGGGATGGATCACGACGTCGGCGTCGACGAAGACCAGCACGTCGGCGCTCGCCTGCTCCGCCGCCAGATTGCGCGCCGCCGCCGGCCCCGAGCGCCGGCCCGTGTGGAGCACCCGCGCGCCGAGACGTTCGGCCACCGCCGCCGAGTCGTCGGTGGAGCCGTCGTTCACGACGAAGAGCTCGCTCAAGACTCCACCGAGCGCGCGCTGGAGCGGCTCGAGGGAGGATGGGAGCAGGTGCGCGCCGTTGTAGACCGGGACGATCGCGCAGAGCGTCGGCGTATCGGGGCGCGGGGGCACGAGGCGGCCTAGGACACGGGGTCCGGCTTTGCGCTGTGGACCGCGCCCGCCGTGTCCCGGTGCTCCTCGTGGTAGCTCTCTTCGACGTTGACGTCCCAGACGTCGTAGTCGGCGCCGAAGAGATTCCGGGCCGCGTACACCCCGGTCATCATCGAGTGGTCCTGGTTGTTGTAGCGGTGCTGCCCATTGCGGCCCACGCTCTCGACGTTGCGGATGCCGCGGAGGTGCTCGCGGATCGTCGCGACGGCGTCCTTGAACGAGCCATCGTACACCGGGTAGGCCTTGGGCATTCGCACCACCGCGCCGTCTTCGACATCCGCCGGGTCGACCAGACCCAGCGTCTGGCACTCCCGCGCCCCCAGCGCCACCAGCTCGTCGTCCGACGTCTCCCAGAGCTCGTCCCCTTCCTGCACGAAGTACTCGAGGCCCAGGAAGGTCTTGCTGAGGTCCGGGACCATTTCCGGACTCCAGTTCTTGAAGTTCTGCATGCGCCCCACGTGGACGTCGGAGGAGTGGATGTAGATCCAGTTGTCGGGGAAGAGGTCGGGCTGGTCGACGACGAGCCCGACCGTCAGGAAGTCGCGGTAGCGCAGGCTCGCCGCCGCCTGGAGCACCGCCACCGGCGGCGCCGGATCGAGCGCCTCGATGAGTTGGCCCAGGGGCATCGACGAGATCACGTGGTTCACCGGGATGCGCTCCTGCGAGCCATCGGTGCGGCGCAGGGTGGCGTGGTGGATCGCGCCGTCGCGGTGCTCGAGACGCACCACATCCGTCTCGAGGAGGGTCTTGGTCCCGCGCGCCGCGAGCCAGTCGACCGCGTGCTCCCACATCATCCCGGGCCCGCGTCGCGGGTAGTAGAACTCCTCGACGAGCGAGGTGATGACCTCACCGTCGGCCTTGGCCGGGAAGAGGGCGCGCAGCACCGCCTTGCCGAGGTCGAGGTTCTTGATCCGCTGGGCGGCCCAGCTCGCGTCGATCTCGGTGCAGGGCATCCCCCAGACCTTCTCGGTGTAGGTCTTGAAGAAGATCTCGTAGAGACGCCGCCCGAAGCGGCGGCTGACCCATTCCTCGAGGTTCTGGTCGGTACCCGGGCGGCTCACAAAGGCGCGCAGATAGCTGGCCATCACCCGCACGGCTTCGACCGGGCCCAGACCCGCGAGCGCGTTGAGCGGGCGCAGCGGATAATCGAAGAAGTGCCCGTTGTAGTAGATGCGCGAGAGCCGCGGGCGCACCAGGAAGTCCTCCCCGAGGAGCTCTTCCCAGATCGCCTGGACCTCGGGGACCTTGGTGAAGAAGCGGTGGCCCCCGATGTCGAACCGGTAGCCGCGAAAGCTCAACGTGCGCGCGATACCGCCGACGACCGGGTCGCGCTCGGCCACGACGCTGCGTTCGCCGTTGCGTGCGATCTCATAGGCCGCGGTGAGACCCGCCGGTCCGGCTCCAACCACCAGTGTCTGCATGCCACTCTCCCTGGTCGCGTCTTCGGGTAGGTGGCCCCGAGCGCCGAAAAGGCTCAGGGAGCAGGCAAGAAAACCTCCCCGGGCGGCGGCGCACCCGAGTCGAAGAACGGAAGATAACGTCTCGTCCGCGCGTGTAACCCGGACCTTAGGGGCCCCGGTTGCCGGTGGGTGAGCTCAGGTCGTGGAGCCGAGCGCTTCGAACCAGGGCAACACCAGGCGCTCGTGGATCGAGTAGGGGTAGGCGTGCCCCCAGTCCGGTAGCTCCTCGTAGTCGACCCGGTAGTCGAGGTGGGACATGAGCTCGACCGCCGAGCGAATCGAGCGCACCGGGAAGATGGGATCGCGGGCTCCGTGCACGATCAGGATCGGGAGGGTCTGGCCCAGCTCGCGCCGCAACATCGGATCCATCATCGCGTGGAAATCGCCCGCCACGGGGGCGAGGCCCGCGAAACGCCCGGCGTTGGGCAGCCCGGCGAGATAGGTGAAGGTCCCGCCGTCGGAGAGCCCGGTGAGGAGCACCCGCGCGGGGTCGATGGCGTACCGGGTCGCGACGTCGTCGATGACGGCGAGGATCGCCGAGGCGTCGCGATGGGGCCGCAGGATCGACCAGGTGACGTCGGCGGAGCTCGGCGCCACCACGATCAGGCCGCGGCTCTTGGCGGGGCGCAGCCACGTGAGCAGGTACTCGCGTCCGCGGCCGTAGGCGCCGTGGAGCGCCACGACCACGGGCCAGGCGCGCGACGCGGTGTAGGACTCGGGGACGTAGAGCGAGTAGGCGCCGAAACCCTTGCCTGCGGGGCGCTCGAACAGGCCCACCGGGGCGTCGTTGTCGGGGCTCGCTGTCTCGAGTGCCTCGCGTTCGCCAAAAGCGCTCGGAAGCAGCCAGAAGGACGCCAAGCTCGGAAGCTCGCCGCGCAGCGGGTAGAGCTGGTGCATCGCCTCGGCGAAGGACCGTCGCTGTTGGAGGAAGGCGATGGAGGGGTCCGGGGCCCGTTTGGCCAGGACCTGCTCCGCATCGCGCAGGTGGCCCAACGCCTCGCGCAGCGCGGTGGCGAAGGGTGCGTCGAGCTCCGCGCCGGCCGTCTCGAGGGCCGCCAGCGCGTCGGGCAGGGTGTCGGGGAGGCTGCCCTGTAGGGTGCCGCTGCGGTCGAAGAGCACGGTCTCGTGAAAGGTCTCGAAGGCGCCGAGCAGCTCGGGAAGGGTGTCGAACGCGCTGAGGTCCATGGCAGCACCGCCTCGCTCGATCCCTCGCGGGCCCGCCGACGCGCTCGAGGGGCCGGAGAGGGGGGACCCCACTCTACGCCAACCGACGCCTCGCGCCGAGACGGCGTCTCCAACGCTACCCTCGCGTCGCCGGGGCCCGGCCGGGCCCCGCGAGGAGACGAGTCAATGGCCGGAGTGTCTGTCACGAAGAGCATCGACGCGCCCTGTACGGCCGTGTGGGACATCGTGTCCGAATGGGGCGGCACCCACAAATGGATCGACGGCGTCGGCACGGTGCACACCGACGGCGAGGGCGTCGGGGCGACCCGCAGCGCCGAGCTCGACGCCAGCCTCGGGGGCGGTCGCGTGAGCGAGCGTCTCGAGCATTTCGACGCCGGGGAGATGTGCTTCCGCTACCGGCTCACCGAGGGCCCGCTTCCCGTCCGCGACTACGTCGCGACGATGCGCGTCGCTCCCGACGGCCCCGAACGCGCGATCGTCACCTGGAGCAGCACCTGGGAGCCGGTGGGGGCGCCCGAGGCGGAGGTGCGAGAGATCTTCGAGAGTCTCTACCGCGCCGCCCTCGAGAACGTCGCGAAGGCGCTCACCTAGCCGCGGCGCGGCGGTTCCGGCGCCCAGGTGGTCGAGGCGCCCGATCCGGTCTTCGGGGCCGGAGGTCAGAAAAATGCTCCGGTGGGAGCCCGGTCATCGCGCTCTACACGCGGATCACAGACGGATCCAAAACGGAGGCCTCCGGGCGTGTGGCGCCGTTGCTACCACGGCGTTGCACCCGCGGTGCTCTATGATTGCGGAACCGTTGCCGGATCGGGTCTTCCCACCAACGCGACCCGTCTCCACCTGCCGCGGCGCTCCCTCAAGTTGGACTTGGGGGATCCGAAGAGGGGGGTGGACCGCAACGGCTCGCAGGCCGGATGAGGAGCGAATCCCATGCCCCGTTTGATGAAACATCTTTCATGTGCCGCGGCACTCGTCGCAGCGACCCTGATCCCGATGAGCGCCCAGGCGGGCGTGTCCGAAAGCGAAGCGGCGCGTGCGTGCCAGGAGCGGATCCGCTCGCAGGTGCCGGGCGCCGAGTTTCCGAAGACCCAGAACTGGGGCGACGGCGAAGCCAGCCACTACTTCACCTGGACCGGGAAGACCCGCGTGAACTCCACGGGTGGCAAGACCGTTCCGGCTTCGTGCGTGCTCAACCTCGAGACCATGAAGCTCTACGTCACGGTTTCCGGCCGAGATCTGCCGGCGGTGAAGTACACTCCCAAGCGTGGAACACCCGCATCGATGCGCTAGGTGCGCGACGACGGCCCGCGTGCACACGCGGGCAGCGTCTTGGCGAGACGGCCCGGGGCTCCCCCGGGCCGTCTTTTTGTTGACCCTGCTGTTCGGCGCCGCCATCGCCTTGGGACGCCCCGGTCCCGCGACGGCGGCCGACGCCGACTGGGGCGTCGACTCCGTCGGCGTCTACGGGGGGGCCGAGCCCGAGGGCGATGAGGACTATCGCCAGGTCGAGGGCCTGCTCAACCTGAGCACGCCCTTCGCGTGGGGCCGCGCCGACGGCTTGCAGCTGGCCACCCAGATCCAGGTGGCGGCAGGCGCGGCCTGGACCGACGACGACACGGCGTTTACCGGGGGGGCCGGCCCCCGCCTGCTGCTCCGCTACGGCTCGCTCCCGCTCTGGCTCGAGATCGGCTCCCGTGCCGGGGTGATCACCGAAGACCGCTGGGGAGGAGACGACCTCGGCGGAGCCTTCCAGTTCACCAGCCACGCCGCGATCGGCGTCGAGCTCTCGCGGGTGCGGATCGGGGTGCGGATGCAGCACACCTCGAACGCCGGCATCTACGACGAGAACGACGGGTTCAACATCCTCGGCGGGCTGATCGAGGTCGGCTTCTGAACGAGCGTCGGGTGTCTAGTCGTCGAAGACGTCGGTGCGGAGCGCGAGCTGGCGGCCCAGCCAGAGCGCGTAGCCGGTGTGGTCGGCGAGGTGGTTGCCCGTCTCGGGGTGGATCAACACGGAGAGCGAGCCGTGGTGGAGTTGGAGCCAGGGCACCAGGGTGGCGAAGGTCTCGGTCCCGAACTTGATCTGGTACATGGGGATCGGGTGGGGACCCACCGGCTCGTCTCGCCAGCGACCGAGCTCGGTGTCGAAGCGCTCGGCCACCGCCTCGCGCAGGGTCGCCGCTTCGGCCCGCGCGGCTTCGTCGGGGTAGTAGACGTGGGCGTGGTAGCCGGTGATCGTCGCGTCGCTCATGCCCACAGGGTAGCGACCGTCGGCGCGCGGGCCGGGGAGGGTGCGCCGTGAAGCCGACGCCGATTCCGCGTCTCGGTGGCTTTGGCGTGGTGGTGCTGCTGGTCCTGGTCTTCGCCCTCGACCGCTTCGAGCCCCCGCGCACCGAGCCGGCCCCGGTCGCAGAACCGGGCGGGGTGTCCGCAGTCGAGGCGGCCTACGCGGCTCGGCGCTCCGACGTCTGGCTCGACGCCGAGGGAGAGGTCGCGCGCACCCTCGCCGACGACCTCGAGGGCTCGCGTCACCAGCGCTTCGTGTTGCGCCTCGACTCGGGACACACCGTCCTCGTGAGCCACAACATCGACCTCGCGCCCCGGGTCGAGGGGTTGCGCGTGGGCGACCGCCTCTCGGTGCGGGGCGAGTACGAGTGGAACGAGCGCGGCGGCGTGATCCACTGGACCCACCACGACCCGGAGGGCCGCCGCGCCGGCGGCTGGATCGAGCGCGACGGAGAGCGCTACCGCTAGTCCCCCGCCTCTCGCCGCCGCGCGCCCTTCGCTGCGACGCGCCCACCGCGGGACGCGGTGGACATCTCAAGCCGCCGCGCGAGACCCGAACCCCACCGGAAGCCGGTCGAGGTTGCGCGCGAGCATCGTTCGGCGCCACTCGAGGGCACCGCCGCCGACCTCGAGGTCGGGATAGCTGCGGAGGATCCGCTCGAAGACGATCGCCGCTTCGAGACGCGCCAGCGGGGCGCCGAGGCAGTAGTGGGTGCCGTAGCCAAAGGCGACGTGGCTCTGCAGGTCCGGCCGTGCGGGGTCGACCCGGTCGGGGTCGGCGAATCGGGCCGGATCACGGTTGGCGGCGGTCTGGTGGAGGAACACGCGGTCGCCGGCGCGGAGCGTGGCGCCGCCGATCTCCACGTCCTCGGTACACAGCCGCACCATCAGCATCGTGGGCCCGTCCCAGCGGAGGAACTCCTCGATCGCCCTCGGGATGCCACTCGGATCCCGCTCGAGCTCGCGGCGCACGGCGGGGAAGTCGCGCAGCGCGACCAGGCCGTTGGAGAGCAGGTTGGAGGTGGTCTCGTGGCCGCCGAAGAGGAGCAGCACGCTCGTCCCCACGATCTCGTCGTCGGCGAGCTCGGAGCCCGTGTCGGCGAGTGCCGACAGGAGGTTGTCCTCCGGGGCCGCGCGGTAGTGCGCGATGAGCTCGCGAAAATATCCCTCGAGCTCGAGGAAGCCCCGGCGCGCCTTCTGAAAGCGTTCCTCGTCCTCGAGCCCGCCGAAGACCACGCCTTTGATGTCCTCCGACCAGCCGCGGAACGTCACCTGATCCGACACGGGAACACCGAGCATCTCGGCGATCACCGTGGCGGGCAGCGGGTAGGCGAAGGCTTCCATGTAGTCGCCGCCACCCGCGTTGCGCAGCGCCGCGAGCATTTCGTCGACGAGGGCGCCGATGCGCGGGCGAAGCCCCTCGATCACGCGTGGCGTGAAGGCGCGTTGCACCAGGCGTCGCAGCCGGTCGTGATCGGGCGGGTCGCGAAACTCCATCCAGTTGTGCAGCACCCGGACGATCGGGTCGCGTTGGTCGCCGACCCCGGTGTGCTCGCTCGACAGCGAACGGGTGCGAAACGCGCGCTGTACGTCGGCGTGTCGCGTGAGCACCCAGGCGCGGTGACGCTCGCTCCAATGCACCGGATCCTCGGCGCGCAGCGCGTGGAGATGGGGGTGCGGGTTGGCGACAAAGGCCGGCGCGAGCAGATCGACCACGGGCGAATGACACCACAGCTCGCGGGAACACGGTACCCTCGCGCGGTCGCGCCACGAAAGGACCACGCCATGCGTCGCGCCGCTCGGCCCCCGGCTCTCGAACCCGCCCCGCAACGCGATCCGCACCGACGGGGGGCCGCCGCCTCCGTCGCGGTCCTCGTCCTCGCGGCCCTCGCGTGCGGGGGCGGCGGGACACAGTCAACGGGGATGCGCCTCCAGGGCGAACTCGGCGAGCACCATCACCCGATCTCCACCGAGTCCGAGCTCGCCCAGCGCTACTTCGACCAGGGCATCAACCTCGTCTTCGGCTTCAACCACGAGCTCGCCGTGCTCTCCTTCCGCGAGGCCCTGGTCCACGACCCCGACTGCGCCATGTGTTACTGGGGGATCGCCCTGGCTCTCGGTCCGAACATCAACGCGCCGATGGGACCCGAGGCGGGCGCCGCGGCCTGGGAGGCGCTGGGCGAGGCCCAGGCCCGTCTCGAGCACGCCAGCGAGGCCGAACGCGCCTACATCCACGCCCTCTCGAAGCGCTACGCCGAAAACCCCGGCGCCGACCGGGGTCCCCTCGACCGGGCCTTCGCCGACGCCATGGCCGAGGTGCACGCGCGCTACCCCGACGACGTCGACGCGGCGACGATCTACGCCGAGGCCTTGATGGACCTCTACCCCTGGGACTACTACCTCGCCGACGGCACCCCGCGCCCGGAGACCGAGATCGTGCTGCGCGTCCTGGAATCGGTACTCGACCGCGAGCCCTACCATCCCGGCGCCAACCACTACTGGATCCACGCTCTCGAGAAGTACGACCCGGAGCGCGCCGAGGCCGCCGCCGACCGACTCGCGACGATCGCGCCGGACGCCGGGCACCTGGTGCACATGCCCTCGCACATCTACTGGCGGGTGGGGCGCTACGAGGACGCAGTGCGCGTGAACGCCGAGGCCGCGGCCGCGGACGAAGCGCTCTTCGCCTGGTGCAGCGACACCGCGTTCTACGCGGCGGGCTACTACACCCACAACATCCACTTCCTGTGGGCGGCCTCGATGGCGTCGGGACAGAGCGACCAGGCCCTCACGGCAGCGCGGCGTCTCGTCTCGAAAGTGCCTCCCGAGATGGTGCCCGAGTACCCCTTCCTCGAGGACTTCCTGGCGGTCCCGGTGCTGACCCTGGCCCGTTTCGCCCGCTGGGATCAGATGCTCGCCGAGCCGACCCCGCCGGAGAGCCAGCGCTATGTGACCGCGGTCTGGCACTACGGACGCGGCCTCGCCCACGCGCGGCGGGGGGACGCGGCGGCGGCACGCGTGGAGCTCGCCGCGCTCCGGGCTGCCCACGACGACCCCTCTCTGGCCGACCTCGTGTACGACGTCGCCGGCAACACCGCGGGCCAGCGGCTGGCCCTCGCCCTCCACCACCTCGAGGCGGAGCTCGCCCTCGCCGACGGCGAGACCGAGGCCGCCATCGCCCATCTGGAGGAGGGCGTCGTCGTCGGCGACGCGATGGCGTACATCGAGCCCCCGGCCTGGTATCTCCCGACGCGGCAGGTGCTCGGCGCGGTGCTCCTCGAGGCCGGCCGGCTCGCCGAGGCCGAGGCCGTGCTCCGCAAGAACCTCGAGCACTACCCGCGCAACGGCTGGGCGCTCCGCGGGTTGAGCGTGGCCCTGGAGCAGCAGGGCCGCGACGTCGACGCCGAGTGGGTGCGGCGCGGCTTCGAGCGCGCCTGGGCGAACGCGGACGTGCGTCTGGAGAGTTCGAGGCTCTAGGCCGCGGCGGGAGCGCCGCGTCAGGCGGCCTTGGGAGTCGCCGCGCAGATCTGCGGCCGTCGATCGGCCCAGGGGCGGGCGCGCTCGAGCCCTGCGGCGACCTGGAGCAGCAGGTCTTCGCGCCCGGCGCCGGCGGCCAGCTGAACGCCGATGGGGAGATCGTCCCCGTTCCAGAAAAGCGGAAGCGATACCGCCGGTTGGCCGGTAATGTTGAAGGGCGCTGCGAAGGGTGCGTACTCGAACACCCGCGCCAGATGCTCGAGGGGGCTGGCCCCGGAGTCGGAGAGCAGGCCGAGCTCGATCGGCGGGCTCGCCAGGGTCGGGGAGAGCAGCAGGTCGTGGTCGCCCCACCACCCCGCGACCCGGCGCGACCAGGTCTGGAGCCACTCGTAGGCGCCGATATACGCCGCACCGCTCACCGCGCGACCGCGCTCCACCAGGTGCCAGGTATAGGCCTCGAAGTGCTCGGGGCCGGCCTCGGTGCCGGTGAGGAGGGCGACCTCCTCGACGATGCGCGCCGCGTGGGTGGTGGCGAGGACCTCGAAGAGGATCGGCGCCTGGGGCTCGAAGAGCGCCTCCGGCGCCGCCTCCTCCACCCGATGGCCCAAGGCCTCGAGCGCCTCGATGGCGACCTCCAGGGCGGCTTGACAGTCGTCGTGCACCGGGGCGTCGCCGACCAGGCGTCGCCGCAGCACCCCGATGCGCAGGGCCGGCGGGCGGAGATGCATCGCCTGGCGATAGGGCGCCGTCGGCCGCGGGGCGGCGTAGGGGTCGCCCACGCCCGGGCCCTCGATGGCGTCGAGGGCGGTCGCTGCGTCGCGGACGCTGCGGGTCACCACGCCCTCGCAGACGAGCCCGTGCCACTGGTCGCCGAAGTCAGGGCCGAGGCTCACCCGGCCGCGGCTGGGTTTCAGACCCACGAGGCCGCAGGCGCTCGCCGGGATCCGGATCGACCCGCCCCCGTCATTGGCGTGGGCGATCGGGACCACCCGTGCGGCGACCGCGGCGGCGCTGCCCCCGCTCGAGCCCCCGGTCGAGTGGGCGGGGTTCCACGGGTTGCGCGCCGGCCCGAGGGCGGTCGACTCGGTGGTCACCGTGAGGCCGAACTCCGGGGTGTTCGTGCGGCCGATCGGGATGAGCCCCGCCGCCGTGAAGCGCTCGGCCAGGAGCGAATCCGTAGGGGGGGCAAACCCGGACTCGCGGAGCAGCCGGGTACCCATCGAGAGCGGGTCGCCCGCCCGGTGACAGCCGAGGTCTTTCCAGAGACAGGGGACCCCGCGGAAGGGGCCGCGAGGGAGGGCCGGGTCGCGCGCCTGCTGCCGGGCGCGCTCGAAGAGCGGGGTGACGACGGCGCCCAGGACCTCGTTGGTGGCCTCGACGCGGGCGATGGCCGCGTCCACCAGCTCGAGGGGGGAGGTCTCGCCGTCGCGGACCAGCGCCGCCAGCGCCGTCGCGTCGAGATCGCCGAAGGGGTCGTTCATGATCGCGGCCGGCTCCCGGAGCGCTTGGGGACATAGAGGTCGGTCACCGACCCGGTCGCGATCTCCGCCGCCATGGCGATGCTCTCGGACAGGGTCGGGTGGGGGTGGATGGTGAGGCCGATGTCCTCGGCATCGGCGCCGAGCTCGAGGGCCAGCACGGTCTCGCCGATCAGCTCGCCCGCGCCGACGCCGGTGATCCCGGCGCCGAG
>JANQRO010000581.1 GCA_028284525.1 Myxococcota bacterium
GAGCTGGGACCGGCCGAGGCGGAGTCCGACGATTTCGGGCTCGCGCCGCCCCCGACCGCGCCGGCGCCGAGCCTCGCGTCCCGGCTCGCGCGCACCAGCGAAGCCCTCGTCGGGCGCCTCACCGGTCTCATCGGAGGCCGCAACGTCGACGCCGAAGTGCTCGACGATCTCGAGGCCATGCTCTTCGGCGCCGACCTCGGCGTCTCCACCGCCGACGCGCTGCTCGAGGCCGTGCGCGACCGCGCCGGCGGCAAGGACGCCGGCGAAGTGCGCGCGGTGCTGCGCGACGAGATCACGAGCCGGGTCGCGCGGGTGGTCCCCGAGCTCCGGGGTCTCGCCGCGACCGCCTCGCCCCACGTCATCCTCGTCCTCGGGGTCAACGGCTCGGGCAAGACGACCACCATCGGGAAACTCGCCGCGCGCTACGCCCGCGAGGGCAAACGCGTCGTGCTCGGCGCGGGCGACACGTTTCGCGCGGCCGCCAGCGATCAGCTCGCAGTCTGGGCCGACCGCGTCGGTTGCGAGCTGGTGAAGGGCCAGGACGGGGGCGACCCGGCCGCGGTCGCGTTCGACACGGTGAAGGCGGCGACGGCTCGCGGAGCCGACGTCGCGATCGTCGACACGGCGGGGCGGCTGCAGACGAAGGAGCCCCTGATCGAAGAGCTACGCAAGATCGAGCGCGTGATCGGGCGCGGCTGTGAGGGCGCGCCTCACGAGACCCTGCTGGTGCTCGACGCGAACACCGGGCAGAACGCGATCTCCCAGGCGCGTGTCTTCACCGAGGCGGTGCAGGTCACGGGGATGGTGTTGACGAAGCTCGACGGCACCGCGAAGGGTGGCGTGTTGGTCGGATTGGCGGACGAGTTTGGCATCCCCGTCCGATTCGTCGGCGTGGGCGAGGGGATCGACGACCTGCGCGACTTCGACGCGCAGGAGTTCGTCGACGCGCTCTTCGCGCCGTGAGCGGGCCCTTCGTCCTCGCCCTCGATCAGGGCACGACCTCGTCGCGGGCACTGCTCTTCGACGTCACCGGCGCCGTGGTGGCGCAGGATCAGCACGAGTTTCCCCAATCGTTCCCCGAGCCCGGATGGGTCGAGCACGACCCCGAGGAGATCTGGGAGAGCCAGCTCCGCGCGGCTCGGGGTGCCCTCGAGGTCTCGGGTGTCCCCGCCGGCGAGATCGTCGCCCTCGGCATCACCAACCAGCGGGAGACGGCGCTGATCTGGGAACGCGACACGGGGCGGCCGATCTACCCCGCCATCGTGTGGCAGTCGCGGCAGACGGCACCGATCTGCGAGGGGTTGCGCCAGCGCGGTCTGGACGAACACGTGCGCGAACAGACGGGGCTCGTGATCGACGCGTATTTCTCTGCGACCAAGCTCCGGTTCATCCTCGACGCGGTGCCCGGCGCCGCCGCGCGCGCGGCCCGCGGCGAGCTCGTGTGTGGCACGGTGGACACGTGGCTCCTCTACCGCCTCACCCGCGGTGCCGTCCATGCCACCGAGGCGTCCAACGCGTCCCGCACGATGGTGTGGAATCTCCGCGCGGGCGACTGGGACGACGAGCTCCTCGACGCGCTGGAGCTTCCCCGGGCGATGCTCCCCGAGGTGCGGGACAGCAGCGGTCTCTTCGGCGAGGCCGACGCCGAGTGGCTGGGCGCCAGCGTGCCGATCTGCGGGATCGCGGGAGACCAACAAGCGGCGCTCTTCGGCCAACGCTGTTTCGCTGCCGGGGAGGGCAAGAACACCTACGGAACCGGCTGCTTCTTCCTGCTCAATACCGGGACCCGGCCCCGGCGGTCCTCCCACGGCCTGCTCTCCACGGTCGCGTGGCGTCTCGACGGGGTGCTGCACTACGCGCTCGAAGGCAGTGTGTTCGTCGGCGGCGCGGCGGTGCAGTGGTTGCGGGACGGGTTGGGTCTGGTCGACGACGCCGCGGAGACCGAGGTCTTGGCGCGTTCGGTCGACGACACCGGTGGAGTGGTGATGGTGCCCGCCTTCGTCGGGCTGGGCGCGCCCCACTGGGACGAGGCGGCGCGCGGAACCATCCTGGGGCTGACCCGCGGCACGACCCGGGCGCATCTGGTGCGCGCGACCCTCGAGTCGATCGCGTTGCAGAGCGCGGATGTGATCGCGGCCGCCCAGGCCGATGGCGGGAGCGCGCTGCCCGCGCTCCGGGTCGACGGCGGCGCCGCGCGCAACGATTTTCTGATGCAGTTCCAGGCGGACATCCTCGGTCTCCCGGTCGAGCGTCCGGCCATGGCCGAGGTCACGGCTTTCGGCGCTGCGGCCCTCGCGGGTCTGGGAGCCGGCGTGTGGAGCTCCCAGGAGGAGGTGCGCGGCCTGGCCGGGGGTCGCGTCGATCGCTTCGAGCCCGCCATGGAATCGGGGGAACGCGAACGCCGACGCGCCGAGTGGAGCCGCGCCGTCGAGCGGGCCAAGGCGTGGGCGCTTGTCTAGGGAAGCGGGGTCCGTGATCACCATCGCGCACCGCGGAGCCTCGGCGGATCGTCCCGAGAACACCCTGGCTGCCTTCGACGCCGCCATCGAGCAGGGCGCCGATTGGATCGAGACCGATCTCCATCTCACTCGGGACGGCG
>JANQRO010000587.1 GCA_028284525.1 Myxococcota bacterium
GCCGAGGCCACCGTGCGGGGTCTCGCCGGCGGAGCCCTCGGTGTCGAGACGCAGGGCGTTGGCGCGGGGCTCGGCGCCCCGGACCTCGAGGACGTCGCCGTCGCGGGCCAGATCGGCGTGGATCTGCAGCGGCTCCCACTGGGCGTCCTCCTCGTCCCCGGCGCGCATCCGCAGCGTGTCGGCGTCGATCTCGAGACGCCCGCGAAAGGTCTCGAGGGTCCCGTCGCTGCTGAAGTCGACGTCGAGACCGCCGAGCTCGATCTCGCTCGTCGGGGAAACCCGGGTGTCGCGGTAGAGGAGGGTCCCGTCGGCGATCTGCACCAACGCCAGCGCCAGCGCCGCCGCCCCGGCCCCGCCGGCCTCTGCGGTCTCCGCCTGGGCGGCGGGGGTGGCGGGGGCCGGGGGATCCGACGCGCCGAGGGAGTCGAGGTTCATTCCGGCGTCGCTCTGGATCACCCGGATCTCCGGGCGGCGGATCTCGATCCGGCCCACCTCGACGCGGCCCGACAGGAGCGGGAGGACGCGTACCCGGGCCACGGCTTCGCCGGCGCGGACGAAGGGCTCCGCTCCGTAGGCCGGGTCGTCGGCGACGGCCAGGTCGCTCACCCTGGCGCTCACCCCCCAGCCGATCGAGGCGGCGATCCCGCCGATCTCGACGGGGCGGCCCAGGGCGGCCTGGACCTGATCCTGGATCCAGCCGCGGTTCGCCTCCAGGTAGTGGTTCAGGTTGCGCGCGGCGACGACCAGGACGATGCCCAGGGCGACGACGAGGAGCAGGAACGCGACCGCAGCTTTCTTCATGGCGGGAAGCATGACAAAAGCAGCGGTATGGTGAAGCGCGGACCGGGAGGATTGTGAGCGGTCGGAAACCGTGGTCGCCGGGGTGCACGCGGGACGACGCGACGTGAGCCGCGCCGGCCACGCGCACCACGAGGGTCCCCCGCGGCGCACCACCCGCCGCGCCCTCGCGATCGCGTTGGCGCTGGCCGGGGGCTATCTCGTCGTCGAGCTGGTGGGCGCGTGGTGGACCGGCTCCCTCGCACTCCTGGCCGACGCCGGCCACATGCTCTCCGACGTCGCGGCGCTCGCGCTGGCGCTCTTCGCCTCGTGGGTGGCGAGCCGGCCCGCCGGGCCGCGCTGGACCTACGGACGGCTCCGCGCCGAAGTCCTCGCCGCGTTGGTCCAGGGCACCGCGCTCTTTCTGGTGGCGGCGCTGATCGTCCGCGAGGCGGCCCACCGCCTGGGCGACCCGCCACCGGTGGCGGGGGCCGGGCTCTTCGCGATCGCGACGGGCGGCCTGCTCGTGAACGCGACCGCCCTGGTCGTCCTGCGCCGGGGCGAGCGGGACAACCTGAACCTGCGCGCCGCCTGGCTCCACGTCCTGAGCGACGCCCTCGGGAGCCTGGCGGCCATGGGGGCGGGGCTCGCGGTGTGGCTCTTCGACTGGCGGCTCGCCGACCCGATCGCCTCGGTGGCGATCTCGGCGCTCGTGGTGGCCTCGGCGTGGACGCTCTTGCGGGACGTGGTGAACGTGCTGATGGAGGCCGCCCCCCGTCACCTCGACGTCGACGGGATCCGCGCGGCGCTACGCGCCGTCGACGGGGTGAGCGAGGTCCACGACCTCCACGTCTGGAGCGTCGGGAGCACCGAGGTGTCGCTCTCGTGTCATCTGGTGGTGCCCGAGGACGGACGCAGCACCCCGCTTCTCCAACGTGTCTACGCGATGCTGGGCCGAGAGTTCGGCATCACCCACGCGACGATCCAGGTGGAGCCCCCGGACTTCGCCCACGAGACGCCCCACTCGATCCGCGGAGGGTGAGGGCGCGCTCAGCTCCCGCCGAGGGCGGCGGCGAAGCCGTCCATGCGATCGGCGAGGTCGAAGTCGTTCTGGCTGATGCCGCCGGCGTCGTGGGTGGTGAGGTCGACGACCACCCGGTTGTAGACGTTCGACCACTCGGGATGGTGGTCGAGCTGTTCGGCGGCCAGCGCGGAGCGCGTCATGAACGCGAAAGCCTCGCTGAAGTCGGCAAAGCGGAACTCGCGGTGGAGCTTGCCCTCCGCGAGGGACCAGGCCGGGCGTTCGCGCAGCGCGGCGGCGACGGCGTCGTCGGGGAGCTTCGGGCGTCGCGGCACGGGGACCTCCGGTGGAGACCCCGCGACCTTACACCCTGCGTTTGCGGGACGCCGCGTCGAGAATGCGACCCAGCTCGGCCGTGTAGCGCGGGAAGCAGAGCGCCACGCGGTCGCCGTCCCGGGACTGCACCACCCCGTGCACCTCGACGGAGCTCCCCGGGGCGAGGTCGAGGGAGACGTCGACCTCGGTCCCGGGATCGGGGGCGGCTCCGTCGATCTCGACGACGGCGCGGTGGATGGCCACCTGGAGGGTGCGTCCGACGCCGGCCCCGGCCGGCGCCGCGCTCCGATAGCGGAGATCGAACTGGGCGTTGAAGACCTGGGGCACGACGCTGCTCCTCTCCTCCGCGCGACGCCGCGCCGCGCGATCCAGAATTCTTGATGCCACCGGGAGGGAGTGCAGAGCGTGTGCCAAGCCGTTCGTGCGTTCTGGTGCGCGCTGGGAGGCCCCGGGCCGCCCGAGCACCGGCCCAGTGCGCAAGATCCCGCCCACCGCGCAACGGATTGCGGAGTGACGGGGCGCGTTTCGGCGGCCCCGCTGGTCGACGAACCGGGCGGTCCCCCCACGGCGGGGCGGAAAGCGCGGCGCAGCACCCCAGTCGAGACCGGCGGAGTGCTAGGGTAGTCCGCCTCGAAGCGGCCAGTCTGGAGGGAATTCGAGCGATGCGGCTGATTGCGCTGCGGGAGACACTCTTGGGGGAGCACCGGGTCTCGGTGACCCCGGAGAGCGCCAAGGGCCTGATCCAGCTCGGCCACACGGTGGCCGTCGAGGCGGGTGCCGGGGTCGAGGCGAGCTTTCCCGACGAGGAGTACACCGAGCAGGGCGTGCAGGTCGAGAGCGACCGCTCGCTCCTGATCAAGTCGGCCGATGCCTGGCTCGCGGTGCAGCCGCCCACGCTCGACGAGGTCGACCAGCTGCGGCCGCGCAGCCTGCTGGTGGGCTTCCTCCAGCCCTACGAGCAGCTCCCGCTGGTCTCGCACCTCGCCAACCGCGACGTCACGAGCGTGGCGATGGAGCTCCTGCCCCGCACCACCATCGCCCAGAGCATGGACGCGCTCTCTTCCCAGGCCTCGATCGCCGGCTACCGCGCGGTGATCCTGGCCTCGGCCTACCAGACCAAGATCCTGCCGATGATGACGACCCCCGCCGGCACCATCCCGCCGGCGCGGGTGCTGGTCATCGGCGCCGGGGTCGCGGGGCTCCAGGCGATCGCCACCGCCCACCGGCTGGGCGCCCGGGTGGAGGCCTACGACACCCGTCCGGTGGTGAAGGAGCAGGTCGAGAGTCTGGGTGCGCGCTTCATGGAGCTCGAGCTCGACGTGAGCGACGGAGAGGCCACCGGCGGCTACGCCAAGGCCCAGGGCGAGGAGTTCCTGCAGCAACAGCGCGCGCTCTTCGCCGAGCGGCTGAAGGACTTCGACATCGTCGTCACCACGGCGCTGATCCCGGGGATGGCGGCGCCCAAGCTGATCTCCGAGGCGGCCGTGGACGCCATGCACACCGGGGCCGTCATCATGGACCTCGCCGCCCCCAACGGAGGCAACTGCGAGCTCACGCGACCCGACGAAGAGGTGAACCACGGCGGGGTCCGGATCTTCGGCCCCACCAATCTCGCCGCCGAGTCGGCCCGCGGTGCGAGCCGGATGTACTCGCGCAACCTCCTCGCCCTGATCCGCCACCTGAACGGCGAGGAGGGCGAGCTCCACTACGACCTCGGCGACGAACTCGTCGCGGGAGCTCTGCTCACGCACCGCGGCGAAGTCATGAATCCGCGCATCCGCGATCGCGCGGAGGAGGCTGGCCTGTGATCGAAGACCCCGCGGTCGCCCTCACTATTCTCGTCTTGGCCCTCTTCGTCGGTGTCGAGATCATCTCGAAGGTGCCCACCCTGCTCCACACGCCGCTGATGAGCGGCTCGAACGCGATCTCGGGAATCACCGTCGTGGGCGCGCTCCTCGCCGCCGGGCGCGGCGAGCGCGAGCTCGCCTCGTGGCTGGGCTTCGCCGCCATCGTGCTCGCGACGATCAACGTGGTCGGCGGCTTCCTCGTGACCCAGCGCATGCTGGCCATGTTCAAGGGGAAGGACCAGTCATGAACGGGGTCGTGTTCGAGGGGAAGGACCAGTCATGAACGCCGCGTGGGTGCCCTTCGCCTATCTCGTGGCCGCGGTCCTGTTCATCCTGGGGATCAAGGGGCTGGGTTCGGCGCGCACCGCCCCGCGTGGCAACGCGATGGCTGCCCTCGGCATGCTGATCGCGATCGTCGCCACCCTCGCGATGCAGCAGGTGGTGCGCTTCGAGCTGATCGCCGCCGGCATCGTGCTGGGCGCGGTGATCGGCGGCTTCCTCGCCCAGCGGATCGAGATGACCTCGATGCCCGAGATGGTGGCGCTGCTGAACGGCTTCGGGGGCGCGGCGTCGGCCCTCGTGGGGGGCTCCGAGTTCCTCTACCGCCACAACCACGTCCCCGACGCGAGCCTCGGCATGGTGTCGGTGGCGATCGTGCTCTCGCTCCTGATCGGCGCCCTCACCTTCACGGGAAGTCTGATCGCCTTCGGCAAGCTCCAGGGACTCTTGCGCTCCCAGCCCGTCACCTACCCGGGCCAGCAGGTGGCCAACGCCCTCATCCTGCTCTCGGCGCTGGCGCTGGGCGCCGCGGTCGCGGCGAGCCCGCACTCGATGCCGTTGATGCTCGGCCTGGTCGGCGTGGCCCTGACCCTCGGCGTCCTCGCCGTGCTCCCGATCGGCGGCGGCGACATGCCGGTGGTGATCTCGCTGCTCAACTCCTATTCGGGGCTCGCCGCCTGCGCCACCGGCTTCGTGCTCGGCAACGGTGGCCTCGTGATCAGCGGCTCGCTGGTGGGTGCCTCGGGGCTGATCCTCACCAAGCAGATGTGCGAGGGAATGAACCGCTCGCTCACCAACGTGCTCTTCAGCGCCTTCGGGAAGCACCAGCCCGCCGCCGCCGGGGCCACCGAAGAACGCACCGTGCGTGCCTTCAGCGTCGAGGACGCCGCCATCATCTTTGGCAACGCCAAGCGCTGTGTGATGGTGCCGGGCTACGGGCTCGCGGTCGCCCAGGCCCAACACGCCGCCCAGGAGCTCGCCGAGACCCTCGAGGAGCGCGGCGTGAACGTGAGCTACGCCATCCACCCCGTCGCGGGCCGCATGCCCGGCCACATGAACGTGCTCCTCGCCGAGGCCAGCGTTCCCTACGAGCAACTCGTCGAAATGGAAGACATCAACCCCGACTTCCCGGAGACCGACGTGGCCCTCGTGATCGGCGCCAACGACGTCGTGAACCCCGCCGCCCGCAAGGACGAGACCAGCCCGATCTACGGCATGCCGATCCTCGACGTCGACTACGCCAAGAACGTCTTCGTCATCAAACGCAGCATGAACCCCGGCTTCGCCGGCATCGAGAACCCGCTCTTCTACAACGACAACACCATGATGCTCTTCGGCGACGCCAAGACCGTGCTCGTCGACCTGGTCTCCGCCACCAAGGAGACCTAGACGCCGGCCCGGGTGGTCTCCCGCCGGTCGGTCACGACGAAGAGCAGGTAGCAACACTGAAACATGGCGAGCCCGAGCCACGCCATGGCGAGAACCGGCCCGACCGAGGGCTTGTAGGGCACGCCGAGCAGGTTCGCCCCGAAGACCGCGAGGAGAACTCGGGCGGAAGGGGCCGACGCGCCCACAACTCTGTGGGACTTCGCGCGGGCTGGCGCCCGCGCTGCGCGCCAAGCGGCCGAGGGCCGTTTGGCTGGCTACCCGGTAAAGCTCTCCATCACACCCTGGTACTCGTCCTTGAAGCGCGCCAGGTCGATCCCTTCGAGGGCGCGGGGCTTCGGCTCCTCCGCCTCCTTCAACACCGTCGGCCCCCGATAGATGAGCCCCGCTGGCACCCGCCCGTCCTGGGCGAGCTGCAACCCCAGCGCGAACGCCGCGCCGCGGTCGCTCGGGTCGTAGCTCGCGTCCTCGTCGACGTCGTAGAGCGTCGACGGCCAGCTCTGGTAGTTGTCGTTGTAGGTGACACAGGGCGAGATCACCTCGAGGAAGGCAAAGCCCTGCCCCGCCCCCGCGTGGTTGATCGCCGCGTCCATCAGCTGGCTCAGCTGCTCCGGCCAGCCGCTGTAGCCCCGGGCCAGGAAGGTCGAGCCCGGCAGCGAGAGCCCCATCATGATCGGGTCCATCTCGCGGGCGCCCTGGAAGCCGACGTCGGCGGTGGGCGAGGGCTGACCCTTGGTGAGTCCGTAGGTCTCGTTGTTCATCACCACGTAGGTGACGTTGGGGTTCGAGCGGAAGGTGTGCAGCAGGTGTCCTCCGCCGATCGCGAAGCCGTCGCCATCGCCACCGGCCGCGATCACCGTGAGGTCCGGGTTCGCGAGCTTGGCGCCAATCGCCGAGGGCAGCACCCGCCCGTGGAGCGCGTGGTAGCCGTAGGAGGGCAGGTGGTTCTGGATCGTCCCCGAGCACCCGATGCCTGCGAGCACGAGCGCGTCGTGGCGCGGGATCTCGAGTCGCTCGAGAGCGGCGTCCACCGCCGCGAGGACGCCGAAGTGGCCGCAGCCCGCGCACCAGATCGGCTTTCGAATCGCAAAGGTCTCGGTCATTTCCGCCCCTCCCGCTCGAGGATCTCGTTCGCCACACTGAAGGGGCGAATCGGAACGCCGTCGTAGCGCTCCAGGTGTTCGATCTTGGTGTGGTCGGCACCGGCGCGGGTCAACAGACCTGCGAGCTGGCGGCTCGAGTTGTGGTCGATCACGTAGGTGCGCTCGTGGCTCGCGATGAAGTCGACGCTCTCCTGCGGCACCGGGAAGAGGGTGCGCGGCTGGAGCAGCTCGGTCTGCAGGCCCCGGCTCTCCATGATCTCGATCGCGTCGGTACAAGCGCCGGACGCCGCGCCAATCGCGATGATCCCCACGTCGGCGCCCTCGGTGCCCCAACGTCGGGCCTTGGGCAGGTGCGGGATCGCCGACTCGAGCTTGCGGAGCCGCTTCTCGACCATACGGGCCCGGTTGCCCGGGTCCGTCGACACCAAGCCGAACTCGTCGCGCTCGTTCCCGGTGACCAGGGTCTGTCCGCCGGGAGTGCCCGGCACCGTGTAGGGCGAGACGCCGTCATCGGTGATTTCGTAGCGGCCGTAGCTCGCGATCTTCTCGAGGTCCTCGGCGCTGAGCCGCTTGCCGACGTCGATCTTCACCTTGTCGAGGTCGAAGGGCGGCACCGTCGCCGTGTTCTGCGAGACCGCCTGGTCGGTGATCACGAAGACCGGCATCTGGTAGCGTTGCGCGAGATTGCAGGCGTCGACCATCAGCCAGAAGCAGTCCTCGACGCCGCCGGCGGCGAGCACGATGCGCTCGAAGTCGCCGTTGCCCCCGAAGCACACCATGTCGATGTCGCTCTGCTCGGGTTTGGTCGGCATCCCCGTGCTCGGGCCCGAACGCTGGGTGTTGACGATCACGAGTGGGATCTCGGCGCTCCCCGCCTGGCTGATCCCCTCGGCCATCAGCGCGATGCCCGGGCTCGACGAGCCCACCATCGCTCGCACGCCGGTGAGCGAGGCGCCGAGCGCCATGTTGACCGACGAGAGCTCGTCCTCGGCCTGCCAGGCCACCCCACCGAATCGCGGGATGTGCTTTTGCAGGAACTCGAGGACGTCGGTCGCCGGGGTGATCGGGTAGCCCGCCATGAAACGGCCGCCGGCCACGATGAAGCCCAGCCCCAGGGCCTCGTTCCCGGTCATCAGGAGACGCTCGCCGATCTCGCCGCGCACCAGCTCGAAGTAGCCGCCGGCGCTACTGAACCCCAGCGTATCCGCCACCTCGAAGCCCAGGTCGAGGGCCTTCAGGTTCTGGTCGACGATGGCGTCGCCCAGACGCTTGAAGCGCCGTCGGAAGGCGGCCCGGGCTTCGTCGTCGGGGATCGAGAGCACCCGCGTCACCACCCCGGTGGCGATCGAGTTCTTGTAGAGGATGCGGCCCAGACGCCGCACCGCCACGCGACCGAAGGGCACCGAATAGACCTGGGTCTCTTCCGAAACCAGCCCTTCGGGCATCGGCCCGTCGGACTCGTCGTAGAGCAGCACCGAGTTGGCGCCGAGGCGGTGGCCGTGGCCGCGTAGCCCTTCCTGATCCATCAGGATGGCGATCTGCAGACGGTCGCGCACCACGTGGCGCTCCACCGTGCTGGCCCGCAGCCCCGCGCCCGCGCGACCGCCCTTGATCCTCGAGAGCACGTCGCGCTCGGTGTACACGCCCATCCCGCGGTCGCGGAGCATCTCGGCGAGCATGTTCGTCACAGTGAGGGAGCCGTCGCCCCCCTGGCCGGAGACGACGATGTTGACGTCGTCGATCGCGATCGGGTCAGCCACTTAGGCGGCTCCTTTGCCCTGGAAGTTCTTCGGGTCGAGGTCGCCGGACTCGATGCGCTCGGCGAGGCTCGGCAGCTGCGCGGGGCGCGGCTTGTTGGCCTTCTGCTTGGAGAGACGCGCGAGGAGCTTCTTCGCCTTCTCGGGCACCTCCATCGTCTCGATCAGCCCGGTCTGGAGCAGCGACTGGGTGGCGCGGTGTCCGGCCTCGGTGCGCACCACGACGTAGGTCCAGTCCATCAGCCCGATCCCGCCGACGCCGATGTCGGCCTGGTCGCCGGCGTAGTCCTGACAGTAGAGACACGCGGGCCGGGCGTAGCGCTGGTAGTCCTTGAGCGAGAGGACCTCCTCCTTCCCGCCCTTGAAGCGCACGATCACCTTGCCCTTGATGTTGATGTTCTCGATGTCGGAGAGCGGGACCTTGTAGTCCTCGGCGATCGACGACACCGACTCGAAGGTAAAGGCCTCGGAGCAGTAGAGCCCGATCACCAGGGAGACGTTGCTGCGGTACCAGCGGTTGATCTCCATGCGGATCGAGCTGTGCTGCTGCTGGCGGACACCGTTCACCTGGCAGGGCACACCCACCACGGCGATCGGCTTCACGTCTTTCTGCATCGCCTCGTTCAGCGCGACCGTGTTGGGCGAGTAGGTGTAGCGGGAGCCCACGCAGGACATCACGTCTTCGGGGGTGGTGGCGAGCTTGTGGAAGCCCTGCTGGGGGTTGTCCTCGTAGGTGTCGCCCAGCACGGCGCCCTGGATGTCGCCGGTCCGGAGCAGGTGTATCAGCAGCTCGGTCGTAAAGCCCCCGTCCTGTGTCGCCTTCACCATGTCGTTCTTCACGCTGCGCGCGAGGAACTCGTAGTTGTAGGGGCCGTACCCGTCGTCGCGCACCGGGGCGCGCAGGCCGATCACGTCGCTGGCGTCCGGGTCGGGCGGGCGCAGCGAGGGACACACGTCGGCGCAGAGCACGCAGTGCACACAGGCCTCGTGACGGGTGTCCTTCGGCACCTCGTCGACGTAGTCGAAGACGTCGGTGGGGCAGACCGTCACGCAGGCCGCGCAGCCCACGCACTTGCCCTGGTCGACGATCTCGCGCATGAGCAGATCGACGGCCTTGAAGCCGCCGCGGTTGATCTCGGAGCGCCACGCGTAGGCCCAGTCGCCCTCGTCGGCGCCCCCATCCACCAGGGAGCGGTAGCGCGCTCGAATCTCGTCAGGCCGCTGCGAATCCATTCGGTTCTCCGGTGCCCGCGATGGGCGGGTCTTGGACGTGCGGGGGCCTCCCCGCGGCGACGCGAATCATAACGGAAGACGGCCCTCGGGGGCCTCCGGGGTCGGCCGGCGCCCACGGCGCAGGGCTAAGATGGGGCCTACCGCCCAACCGAGAGAGGGAGGGAGGGAGGGAGGCTCGACATGCCGGGTGCGCTGGACGGAATCAAGGTACTGGAGATCAATCGGGTGGCCCCGGGCTCCTTCCTCACCATGATGCTGGGGGACATGGGTGCCGAGGTGATCTACGTGGAGTCGCCGGGGGGCCAGATCACCCGGGAGAAGGACGAGCGAGCCCAGGCCGCCACCTTCCTCCACCGCAACAAGCGCAGCATCACCCTCGACCTGAAGCACCCCGAAGGCCAGGAGGCGCTCCGGCGGCTGGCCCGGGAGGCGGACGTCCTGGTGGAGGGCTTCCGACCGGGTGTGATGAAGCGGCTCGGGGGCGACTACGAGACCCTCTCCAAGCTGAACCCGCGCCTGGTCTACTGCTCGCTCAGCGGCTTCGGGCAGGACGGGCCCTACCGCGACGCCCCGGCCCACGACATCAACTACCTGTCCCTTGCCGGTGTGTTGAGCTGTCTGGGCGGGGCCGAGGGACGCCCGGCGATCCCCCTCAACGTGGTGGCCGACTACGCGGGAGCCACCCTCCACGGCGCGATCGGCGTGCTCCTCGCCCTCTTCGCGCGCCAGCAGACCGAGCGGGGCCAGCTGGTGGACATCTCGTACCTGGACACCACCTTCTCGCTGCTCTGCGCCGCGCCCAACGTGCAGGACTTCTTCAAGCGCGGGACCGTGCCCGAGCGGGGCAAGGGGGTCTTCAGCGGTGACTACGCCTTCTACGGCACCTACGAGACCAAGGACGGAAAGCTGCTCAGTCTGGGCTGCACCGAGCCCTGGCTCTGGCACAACTTCTGCGACGCCGTGGAGCGGCCCGAGTGGAAGGAGGCCTCGCTCCGAGCGCGGGACTTCGCCGGAGAGGCCGACGCGCTCCACCGGCGCACGCGGGACGAGATCCAGGCGCTGATCGAGACCCGCACGCGGGACGAGTGGTTCCCCTTCCTGATGGAGCACGACGTCTGCGTGGGCTCGGTCTACGACCTTCCCGAGGTCGTGAACGACCCGCAGATCCGCCACCGGGAGATGGCGCTGGAGCTGGAGCACCCGGAGGTGGGGAAGGTGATGCAACCGGGGATCGCGCTGAAGCTGTCGGAGACGCCGGGGTCGGTGCGGCGCTTTCCGCCGGCGCCGGGGGAGCACACCGACGAGATCCTCTCGGAGCTCGGCTTTGCGGAGGACGAGGTCTCTGCGATGCGGGAGAAGGGGATCGTCTAGCCCCTCCAGACCCTCCAGAGTTTGAGGCGTGTCGTCTCGAGGGGGTGGCTGGCGCGCCTCCTTCTCACTCCAGCACCCCCTGCTCCTGCAGGAATCTCCTCGTGAGCTGGGCGCATTGGTGGGGCTGTTCGAGCTGGAGCATGTGGGTGGCGCCGGGGGGGGCGTGGTAGCGGTGACCGTGGGCGGTGGCGAGACGGCGGTTCACGAGGGCGGGGCCGCGGGCGCCCGGGCGTTCGGGGTCGGCGCAGAGGAAGAGGAGTGGGCCCGGCAGCTCGCCCAAGCGCGGCGTGAGGGAGAGGGTGGAGTTCTCGGCGAAGATCTTCGCCTCGAACGCGCCGGGACAGGCGAGCTCGAAGCCCCCGCTGTCGCGCTCGCGGAGGACGGCGCGGGCCATTCCCTCGTAGGCGCCCGGTACCCAGGCGGGGGCGTCGGGGCCGCCCATGGCCTGCTCGAGCTTGGCGGCGAGCTCGTCCGGGTGGTCGAAGTGCGGGCGGCGTCGCGCGGCCCTCTCGGCCAGGGTGCGCTCCTGGGTCCGGGCCTCGTCGTAGAGGGGGTCGTCCGGCGCGGGACAGAAGGGCGGGTCGAAGAGCACCAGGCCGTCCCAGGGCCACGGGTGCGCGAGGGCGTGGGCCACCGCCACGACGGCCGAGAGCGAGTGAAAGACGCCAAAGGTGGGCTTGGAGCCCCATTCCTCGGGGAGTTCCCGGAGCAGGGTCGCCAGGTCGTCGACGAAGCTCGCGACGCAGTGTGCGTCCTCGCGGTGGCGCGGGTTCTGGCCGTGGTTGCGCTGGTCGTAGACCAGCACCTCGCAGTCGTGGACGAAGTGCCGCCAGAAGGGGTAGTAGCCGTCGCTCGCGAGGGCGTTGCCGTGGCTCACGAGAAGCCGGGGGCCCTCGGCGTGGCCGTGCTGTCGCACCCGGATCACGGCCCCGTCCCGCATCGGGACGTCGAGGACGCGCCGGGGTCGCGGCGGGGGCTCGAACACGTCGGGCCCTCTCAGTACCCGCGCCCGCGGTCGACCTCGTTGCGCAGCGGCTCGCCGCGCTCGAGGTGGCCCAGGTTCTCGGCGAAGATCTCGGCGAGCTTCTCGGCGTAGCCCGGAAACCAGCCCGAGATGTGGGGGGTGAGGATCGTGTTCCGCGCCTTCCAGATCGGGTCGTCGGCGGGGAGGGGCTCGCGCTCGAAGACGTCGATCGCGGCACCCCGCAGCCGCCCGTCTGCGAGCCGCGCGATGAGCTCGGCCTCGTCGACGATCCCACCCCGGGCGAGGTTCACCAGCACGGCGTGCTTGGGCAGGGCACCGAGGAGGGCGGCGCCGAGGACGCCCCGGGTCTCCGCGGTGAGGGGAAGGAGCACGACCGCGTAGGCCGCCTCGGCGAGGAGCGCGGCGCTCTCC
>JANQRO010000592.1 GCA_028284525.1 Myxococcota bacterium
GGTCGCGGGGCGGACGCGGACGACGCCGTCTCCGGGGCCCGGCACCGCGCCGCGGACCAGCAGCAGGTGGTTCTCCGGGTCGATGCGCACCACCTCGAGGTTGCGGGTGGTGACCCGGCTGTTGCCGTGGCGCCCGGCCATCCGCATGCCCTTGATGACGCGTCCCGGGTACGCCCCGGCCCCGATCGAGCCCGGGTTGCGGAAGCCCTCGTGGGTGCCGTGGGTCTTCTTCTTGATGGCGAAGCCGTGGCGCTTCACGGTCCCGGTGGTGCCGCGGCCCTTGCTGGTGCCGATCACGTCGACCCGCTGGCCCGCCTCGAAGACTTCGGGGCCGAGCTCCTGCCCCACTTCGAAGCCCTCGATCTCGTCGTCGCCCACCCGCGACTCGGAGAGGTGGCGGCGCGGGGTCACCCCGGCGCGTTCGAAGTGTCCGGTCATGGGCTTGTTGGTGCGCCGGGTCTTGCGCTCCTGGAATCCGAGCTGGACCGCGCTGTAGCCGTCCTTGTCCGGGGTCTTGCGCTGGACCACGACGTTGGGCCCCGCCTCGAGAACGGTGACCGGTACCGACAGACCGCGCTCATCGAAAATGCGGGTCATGCCGATCTTTCGGCACAGGAGTTCGATTGCCACAATGCACTCCGATCGACGCTCGCGGGGTGGGGCGCGCCCGAGACGACCGTCCGGGGGGCGAGATTCCGCTGCGGACGCGGCACTATAGGGGGATTCCGAAATCGTGTCGAGCAAGCTCGCCGCCACCCTGATCCCGGGCGACGGGATCGGCCCCGAGGTCACCGAGGCCGCCCTCCGGGTGGTCGACGCCGCCGGCGTGGAGATCGCTTGGGACCGGGTCGAGGCCGGCGCCGAGGTCGTCGCGAAGTTCGGCACCCCGGTCCCGGAAGCGGTCCTGAACTCGATCCGTGCCCACGGCGTGGCACTCAAGGGTCCCATCACGACCCCGGTGGGAGAGGGGTTCCGCAGCGCCAACGTGACCCTGCGTCAGGCCTTGGACCTCTACGCCTGTGTCCGCCCGGTGCGCAGCCAGCCGGGCATCCAGACCCGCTACGAGGGGGTGGACCTCGTGGTGGTGCGCGAGAACACCGAGGGCCTCTACTCGGGGCTCGAGCACCGGGTCGCCCCCGGCGTGGTCGAGAGCCTCAAGGTGGTGACCGAGGCGGCTTGTCTGCGGATCGCGCGCTACGCCTTCGAGCTCGCGCGCAACACCGGGCGGCGGACCGTGACGGCGGTCCACAAGGCCAACATCATGAAGATGAGCGACGGGCTCTTCCTCGAGTGCGCCGGCCGGGTGGCGCGGGACTACCGCGACATCGAGTACGACGAGATCATCATCGACAACTGTGCGATGCAGCTCGTCCGCAACCCCGAGCGCTTCGACGTCCTGCTCCTCGAGAACCTCTACGGCGACATCATCTCCGATCTGTGTGCCGGCCTGGTCGGCGGGCTGGGCGTGGTGCCCGGCATGAACATGGGAGAGGGCTGCGCGGTCTTCGAGGCGGTCCACGGTAGTGCGCCGGACATCGCCGGGCGCGGCATCGCCAACCCGACGGCGGTGATCCTCTCCTCCGCCGAGCTGGTGCGCCATCTGGGCCGGGACACGGCGGCGAGCCGGATCGAGGACGCCGTCTCGGCGGCGCTCCGCGACCCGGCCTGCCGCACCCGCGACCTCGGTGGCGAGGCCGACCTCGCGACCTACACCGACGCGGTGATCGCGCGGCTGGGCTGAGCCCCGCCCGAAGACGCCGCGATACAATCGCGGCATGCGATTCCCGACCCCGATGCGCTGGTTCTCGTGGCCCGCTCCGGCGTTCGCCGTCCTCCTCGCGTGCGCGACGAGCACCGCGGGGGCCGACGACGCGGCGAAGCTCGACGAGGTGAAGGCCTGTCTCGAGCGCTCCTTCCCGTCGCGCACCAGCGTGCAGACCGTCGAGCTCGAGACCCACGATGCCAGCGGACCGATCGAGCGCTCCCGCGCCAAGATCTTCTGGCGGCGTTTCGACGACGATCTCATCGCCGTCAAGCTCGAGTTCGCCGAGCCTCCGCGGCGCTACGGCACGCGCATGCTGGCCCGGCAGAAGCTCGAGGGAACGCCCGAGGTCTACCTCTACCTCCCGGAGCTCCAGGTGGTGCGTCGCGTCTCGGCGAGCAACGCCGCGGGGTCGATGTTCAGCACCGACTTCAGCTACGAGGACTTCGCGTTCCTCCAGGGCATCGCCCGGGACGAGAACGCCCAGACCCGCGAGGACGTCGAGATCGGGGGGCGCGCGGCCTACGTCCTCGAGAGCCAGGTGGGCCTCGCCGACGAACCCGCCTACGAGCGCATCCTCTACTACATCGAACGCGAACGCTGTGTCCCGCTGCGCGCCGAGTTCTACGAGCCCGGCGGCACCCTGCGCAAACGCTTCGAGGTCGCGGTGGACTCGGTGGCCCAGCACGGCGACCGCTACCTGCCGATGGCGATGACGATGCGCGACCTCGCCAACCAGTCCCACACCACGGTAACCGTGATCGACGTGGAGCTCGACCGCGAGCTCCGCGACCGGGTCTTCGAGCCCGGCGAGCTCGAGCGCGGAGCGCGTTAGCCCTTGCGCGGGCGGCTCGCGACGCTGCTCCACGACCAGCCGGCGGTCATCCTGTTGGCGGGTCTGGTGCTCGGCGCGGTCGCCCTCTCGAGCCTCGTCGATCTGCGCCGGCTCGAGCCCCGGGTGCCGATCGATCCTTCGATCGACCGGATCAGCGAACCGGGGAGCGCCGCGGCGGCGGAGAAAGAGCTCTACGCGGCGCTGCGCTTCGACCGACTCTTCTCGCCGACCTCCCTCGGGCAGCTCCGGGACTTCGTCGAGCTGCTCGAGGCCACCGAGGGCATCGCGCGGGTCGACAGCCTCGCCAACGCCACCCACGTCGACCAGAGCTCGGGGATCACCGACCTGCGCGGCGCCCTGGACGTGGTTCCCGACACGGACGAGGAAGCCCGGGCCCTCGGCGAGGCCATCCAGGGCTCGCCGCTCTACTCGCCCTTGGTGTCGCGCGACGCGCGTTCGACGCTGATCTTCGTGATCCCGACCCGCGATGCCGTCCTCGACATCGACGCGATCCGGCGGGGCGCCGCCGAGACCGCCCCCGACGCGACCCTGCTGCTCACCGGCGCCTACTTCGCCGACCGCGAGGCCCTGCCCATCCTGATCGCGGATCTGCAGCGGACGATCCCGGTGGCGCTGCTCGCGCTGTCCCTCGTGGCGTGGTTTGCCCTGCGCAGCATCCGGGGCGTGATCCTCGCGGTGAGCGCCGACGCCCTGGCCACCCTGCTCACCGTGGCCTTCTTCGTCGCGATCGGCTGGAAGCTCAACATCGTCACGGTGATCACGCCCGTCGTCGTGCTGGTGGTGGGCTTTGCGTACGCCATCCACGTGCTCACCGAGTTCGACCACCAGCTCTACCGAGGCGACGGCGACCCGCGTGACGCCGTGCGACGCGCCCTCGACGACATTGCGCCGCCGCTGGCTCTCACGGCGCTCACCACCTGCGCCGGCTTCCTCTCGCTGTTGCTCTCCCGGATCGTCGCGATCCGCGAGTTCGGCGTGATCTGTGCGGTCGGGGTGGTGGTCGCCCTCGCGACCGCGCTGTTGCTGCTCCCCGCGGCGCTGACGCTCTGGCCACCGAAGATCCCCCACGAGGGCGGCGGAGAGTTCAGCCGCTTCAACGACCGCTGGGCCGCGCGCTTCGCGGCGATCGCGCTGCGACGTCGTCGGCTGCTGATGCAACTCGGCGTCGCGACGACGGTCGTAGCGGGGCTCGGTGTCCTGCAGATCGAGTCGAGCACCGACTTCGTGGCGAACTTCAAGCCCGACGCACCCGTACGGCGGGACTTCGAACGGCTCAACCGCGACTTCGAGGCCGCCGTCCCCGTCGAGATCGCGGTGAGTGCGACCCACGACATCGCCTTCCTCGAGCCGAAGAACCTGGAGCGCTTGAGCACCCTGCAACGGACCCTGGCCGCGATGCCCGAGGTCGGCCACACGACCTCGCTCAGCGACTACGTCTCCTTCGTCTACCTCTCCTACGGCGGCAAGGGCGATCCCGGCGCGCTCCCGCGCAACCGCAATGCGGTCGACCAGCTGCTCTCGATCGCACCCCGGGAGGCCACCCGTCGCTTCGTCGACGCGCGCTACCGCGACACCACGATCCGGGTGCAGATGCACCAGATGAGTTCTTCCGAGCTCCTCGCCTGGGTCGGGCGGGTGGAGCGCGAGCTCAACGGCCTGCTGGACGAGCTCGGCGCCAAGGAGCTCGAGGCGACGGTGGTGGGCAACACCGTGCGTGTCGCCGCGACCGTCGAGGAGCTCACCCGGGGTCAGGTAGCGAGCATCAGCCTCGCGCTCTTCGTGATCTTCACCGTGTTGTCACTGCTCTTCCAGTCGGCCCGCGTGGGCTTCCTGGCGATGATCCCCAACGTGATCCCGATCGTCGTCTACTTCGGCACCCTGGGTCTGCTCGGGATCCCGCTCAGCGTCACCACCGCCCTCGTCGCGTGCTCGGTGTTGGGGATCGCCGTCGACGACAGCATCCACTTCCTCACCCGCTTCAACGAGAGCGCCCGCGCGCGGGCCAACGAAGCCGCGGGGGTGCAGGACGCGCTGCGTCTCACCCTGCGCCCGATCACCGTCACCACCGCCGCCCTGGTGGCGGGGCTGCTCGCCCTCGCGGCCTCCGACCTGCGCAACATCGTCGAGTTCGGCGCCCTGGCGGCCTTCACCCTCGCCGTCACCTGGCTCCTCGACGTCACCTTCACCCCGGCGCTGTGTCTGCGGCTGCGCTTCGTGACCTTGTGGGACTCGCTCACCCACGACCTGGGCGCCGCGCCCAACGAGACGATCCCGCTCTTCGAGTACATGAGCCCGCGTCAGGCGCGGATCGCGGCGCTCCTCGGGGCCGAGCGTCGCATCCGGGCCGGCGACCGCCTGCTGAGCCGGGGCGACCCGGGCGGCACCCTCTTCGTCATCGTCGAAGGCGAGATGGACGTGAGCTACGCCGACGGGCGTCCGGTGGCGCGTCTCCGGCGCGGCGCCCTGCTGGGCGAGGCGTCGGTGTTCGGCAAGCGGAAACGCAACGCCAACGTCGACGCGGTCACCGACGTCCGCGTCCTGCGCTGGTCGAACGACAGCCTCGATCGCATCCAGCGCCGACACCCGCGGGTGGCGATGCTCCTGTTGCGACGGCTCAGCGAGATCATGGCCGATCGCTGGTCGGAGACGACCGAGATGCTCCGGCAACGCGCACCCCGCGAATGATGCGGCCCCGGCGATTCGCATCCACGCGACGTCCTGGAGACGCTACACACCCCCCATGGGATCGGGACGCCCGCTCGCGCTGAAGGACGCCGCGACGCTGCTTCGCGACGCGGAGGGCGCGCTGCGGGTCGGGGGCATCCAGGGTGCCTACGGCGCCTTTGTGGTCGCCGAGTGGGTCCGCGCCCACCCGAAGCGCAGCGTCCTCCTCCTCGCCGCCGACGCCAAAGCGGTCGATCGCGCCGTCGAAGACCTCCGCCAGGTGCTGGGCGAGCCGCCCCCCGAAGAGGGCGGCCGGGTGCGCCCCTTCCCCCACCCGGACACCGGGCCCTACGACCGCTTCTCCCCCCAGCCCTTCGTCACGGCCCAACGCATGGACGTCCTCTACGAGTGGATGTCGGGCGTCGAACCCGCACCCGTCGTGGTCGCCCCCTGGACCGCGGCGGCGCTGCGCGTGCCCTCCCGGGCGACCGTGCGCGCCCGCACCGTGCACCTCGAGATCGGCCAGACCACCGATCGCGACGCGCTGGTCGAGACCCTGGTGGCGTCGGGCTACAGCCGCCAGGCACTGGTGGAGGAGCGGGGCGAGATCGCGGTGCGGGGCGGGGTGGTCGACCTCTTCCCGCCCCACCGCAGCCGCCCGGTGCGCATCGAGCTCCTGGGCGACGAGGTCGAGTCGCTGCGCGAGTTCGACCCGGCGAGTCAGCGCTCCCAGGGGCGTCTCGGTCACCTGGTGGCGCCGCCACCCCGTGAGCTGCTGGTCGACCGCGACGCCCTGATCGCCCGCTCCGACGCGATCCGCGCCCACTCCGACGCCCAGGGCGCCGATCCAAGCGTGGTCGACGAGCTCCTCGACTCGCTCCTGCGCGGCTCGCTTCCGCCGGGGGCCGAGGCCCTGGCACCGTGGATCCAGCCCGACCTCGAGACCCTCTTCGACTTTCTCCCCGACGACACCCTGGTCGTCTTCGACGAGCCCGAAGCGGGGCGCGAACGTCTGGAGCGCTACCTCGAGGAGGCGGAAGAAGGCTGGCTCGACGCCCGCGCCTCGGGCCGGGTGGCGGTGCCGCCGGAAGAGCTGCTGATTCCGGCGGCGGCGATCGAGGGCGGACTCGCGGAGCGGCGCCCGGTGACCCTGGAGCAGCTCGATCTCCTCGACGTGGAGAGCGGACTCCACGTCTCGGCGCACTGCGCCACCCACGAGGAGCTGCGCCGAGAGCTCGCCCGCAGCCGCGCCGGCGACGCGGCGCTGCTCCCGCTGATCCGCTCCCTCGAAACCTGGATGGAAAAGGGATGGCGGGTCGTGCTCTGCGCCGGCGCCCTGTCGGGCGCCGAGCGCCTGCGCTCGCTGGTGGAGGAGTACGGCATCGAGGCGCCGATCGTCCGCGAGGGGCGGCGCTGGGGCCGACCCGGGCGGGTCGAGATCCGCCTTGCAGAGATGTCCGGGGGCTTCGTCGCCGCCCGCGACGGCCTGGTGGTGCTCTGCGAAGAGGAAGTCTTCGGCCCCCGGGCACGGCGCCGTTCCCATACCAAGCTCCGGGAGACGGCGGCGGTGGAGGCCCTGGCCGAGCTTCGCGCGGGAGACACCCTCGTCCACCGGGAGCACGGGATCGGGGTCTACCGCGGGCTCGTGCGTCTCGACCGCGCCGGCGACGACAACGAATTCCTGCGCATCGAGTACGAGGACGGCGACCGGCTCTTCGTTCCGGTGCACCGCCTCAACCTGGTGCAGCGCTACGTCGGCGCCGACGGCCACCGGCCCCGGGTCGACAAGCTCGGCGGCACCACCTGGGAGAAGGCCAAGCGCCAGGTCAAACGCGCCCTGCGCGACATGGCGCGGGAGCTCCTCAACGTCCACGCCGCTCGCGAGCTCGCCGAGGGACGCGTCTTCTCCCCCCGCGATCGCCATCTCGAGGAATTCGAGGCGGCGTTTCGCTTCGAGGAGACCCCCGACCAGCGGGGTGCCATCGAGGAGACCCTCACGGACCTCCACCGCGCCAAGTCGATGGACCGCATCGTGTGTGGCGACGTCGGCTTCGGGAAGACCGAGGTCGCGATGCGCGCGGCCTTCCGCGTCGTCGCCGACGGCGCCCAGGTCGCCGTGCTGGTGCCGACGACGGTGCTGTGTCAGCAGCACGAGGAGACCTTTCGCGAGCGCTTCGCGGGCCACGCGGTGCGCATCGAGTCGCTCTCGCGACTCAAGACCACCGCCCAGGCCAAGCGGGTCGCCGAGGGTCTCCTCGACGGCAGCATCGACATCGCGATCGGCACCCACCGACTGCTCGGCAAACAGATCCGGTTCCGCGAGCTGGGGCTCCTGGTGATCGACGAGGAGCACCGCTTCGGCGTCACCCACAAAGAAAAGCTGAAGAAGCTGCGCAAGACCGTCGACGTGCTCACGCTCACCGCGACGCCGATCCCCCGGACCCTCCAGATGGCCTTCGCCGGGCTGCGCGATCTCTCGGTGATCAACACCGCTCCGGTCGACCGGCTGGCGATCCGCACCCAGGTGGCGCGCTGGTCGGAGTCGCTGATTCGCGAGGCGATCGTCCGCGAGCTGCGGCGCGGGGGGCAGGTCTTCTTCGTCCACAACCGCGTCCACAGCATCGCGGCGGTCGGCGAGATGCTCGAGCGGGTGGTTCCCGAGGCGCGCATCGCCATCGCCCACGGACAGATGAAGGAGCGCAAGCTCGAAGAGCAGATGCTGCGCTTCTACCGCGGCGAGGTCGACGTGCTGCTCTGCACGACGATCATCGAGAGCGGTCTCGACATCCCCCGCGCCAACACCATGCTGATCGACCGCGCCGACACCTTTGGACTCTCGCAGCTCTACCAGCTGCGCGGTCGGATCGGGCGCAGCAACCACCGCGCCTACGCCTACCTCCTGGTGCGCGGATCCGAGCGCACCCTCAGCGCCGACGCGAAGCGTCGCCTCGAGGCGATCCAGTCCTTCAGCGAGCTCGGGAGCGGCTTCCGGCTCGCCAGCCTCGACCTCGAGATCCGCGGGGCGGGCAACCTGCTCGGTGCCGAACAGTCGGGGAACCTCGCGGCGGTGGGCTTCGAGACCTACATGGAGATGCTCGAGGAGACCATCGAGGAGCTCCGCGGCAAGGCGCCGGTGCAGGAGGTCGATCCGGAGATCCGCTTCCCGATCTCGGCGCGTCTGCCCGAGGACTACGTTCCCGACGTGAACCAGCGCCTGGTCCTCTACAAGCGACTCGCGAGCGCCCCCGACGTGGCGGACCTGGAGCGGATCCGTGACGAGCTCCTCGACCGCTTCGGGCCGCTCCCGGAGGAAGCTCGCCACCTCGTCTCGGTGATCCGACTCAAGATCGGCGCCCGGCGGCTGGGCATCGCCGCGATCGAGATCCAGCGCGGGGAGCTGGTGCTGCGCGCCGCGCGTCACACCGCGATCGATCCCCAGCGCCTCGTGAACCTCATGACCCAGCCGGCCCTGGGGATCCGGGTCGCCCCGGACCACCGGATCCTCGCGCCCCTGCCGGACGGGGCCCTCGACGAGAGCGGCGACGCGGCCTCCGTGGAGGACGACGGCGATCCCCGCGCCGCCGCCATCTTCGCCCGCGCGGAGCAAGTGCTCGCGCAGCTCTCGTGAGACCCGGCGGTCATGACGCGGCCAGACAGGGCCATGACGCATTCCGCGGCCTGCGTCACGAGTCGCTGACGCTCGCCGGCGCGGCGATCGGATGGCTATCCTCCGATCTCGTCGGAGGATCTGTGACCACTGGACGCGACACACGAACCCCGCGGCGGGGGAGGGGCCTCGCCGCCGCGCTCGCGTCGGCCCTGCTCGCCGTCTCGCCGGTGGCGCACTCCGCCGATCTCCTCGACGGCATCGCCGCCCAGGTGGGTACCGAGGTGGTGCTGATCTCCGAGGTGAAGCGCATCGCGGACCCGATCGAGAAGCGCATGCGCGCCGGCGGGGTCGAAGAGGCCGAGATCGCCGACATGAAGGCCGAGGTGCTCGACTCCCTGATCGAGAACCGACTCCTCGACCTCACGGCACAGCGCGCCGAGGTGGAGGCCGAGGACGACGAGATCGACCAGACCATCGCCTCGATCGCCGCCGAGAACCGGATCTCCCTCGACACGATGCGCCGCAGCGTCGAGGCCCAGGGGCTCTCCTACGAGGAGTACCGCCAGAAGATCGCCCAGGAGATCGTGCGTCAGAAGGTGATGGGGGGGATGGTGCGCTCCCGGGTCGAGGTCACCGAGGAGGATCTGCGCGAGCTCTTCGACGAGCGCTACTCCGACCAGCCGAGCGGTGGCGTCGAGGCCCACGTCTACCACCTGATCGTTCCGGCGATCGAGCGCAAGCGCTGGGCCCTGGACATCGCCTGCGAGGAGGCCGCCGAAGCCCGCGCTCGGATCGAAGACGGCGAGGATTTCATCGTCGTCGCGTCGGAGACGACGCCGACCAGCCCCGACCTCGGTTGGCTCCCCTACGAAGACCTCGCCGCGTGGATGCTCGACGGCATCCGACCGCTGCGCCCGGGGCAGACCTCCGACGTGATCGGCCTCGACTTCGGCTGCAGCGTCCTCCACCTGGTCGACCGCCGCGAGGTGCGCCCGCGCACCTTCGAGGAGGTGAAGCCCGAGCTCGAACAGGAGCTCTACGGGCGCGCCTTCGAGCGCGAGAGCCGCGTCATGCTCGACAAGCTGCGCAAGCAGACCTTCATCGAGAAGCGGGGCGTGTTCGCCGGCGGCGGACGCCTCGAGTTCGAAGCGGCGCCGTGAGCGCGGGCGCCGCCGCGCCCGCCGAGATCGTCGTCCGCGGAGCCCGCGAGCACAACCTTCGCGGCGTCGACCTCGCGATCCCCCGCGACCGGCTGGTGGTGATCACCGGGCTCTCCGGCTCGGGGAAATCCTCCCTCGCCTTCGACACCCTCTACGCCGAGGGGCAGCGTCGCTACGTCGAATCCCTCTCGGTCTACGCCCGCCAGTTCCTCGACCAGATGAAGAAGCCCGACGTCGAGGCGATCGACGGGCTCTCCCCCGCGATCGCGATCGAGCAGCGCAACGCGACGCGCAGCCGCCGCTCCACGGTCGGGACCGCGACCGAGATCCTCGACCACCTGCGACTCCTCTACGCCCGCGCCGGGGATCCGCACTGCTGGACCTGTGGCAAGCCGATTTCGACCCAGAGCGCCGGCCAGATCGCCGACCGCCTCGTCGCGCTGCCCGAAGGCACCCGCGCCGAGATCCGCGCCCCCGTCGTGCGCGGACGCAAGGGCACCTACAAGAAGGAGCTCGCCTCGTTTCGCCGCCAGGGCTTCACCCGGGTGCGGATCGACGGCGAGGACCTCGACCTCGCCGAGGAGATCGAGCTCGCGCGTCACGAGCTCCACGACATCGAGCTCTTCGTCGACCGCATCGGTGTCCGACCCGGCGTCCACGCGCGCGTCACCGAGTCGATCGAGACGGCGCTGCGTCTCGGCGACGGCCACCTCGTGGTCGACGTCGGACCCGGGGAAGACACCTGGTGGCTCGGCGAGCGCAATGCCTGCGTCGAGTGCGGCAACTCCTTCCCCGAGCTGGCCCCGCGACTCTTCTCCTTCAACAGCGGCTACGGAGCGTGCGGGGCCTGCAGCGGCCTCGGCACCCGCGCCGTCTTCGACCCCGCCCGCATCGTGCCCGATCCGAGCCAGCCCCTCGGCAAGGCGATCGCTCCCTGGACCCGCGGCGGGCGGATGGCGAAGTACTACCGCCACCTCGTCGCCTCGTTGGCGGAGCACCTCGAGGTCTCCGTCGACACCGCGTGGGAGGCGCTCCCCGAGCGCGCGCGCCGGGCGGTGCTCTTCGGAACCCGCGAGCCGATCACGGTGCGGTTCGGGCGCGGCCGGCGGCGCCGGGCGACCCGCGCCTGGGACGGCGTCGTGGGCGAGCTCGAACGGCGGCGGCAGAGCCGCGAGGGGGACGACGCCGCCCAGTACGCGTCTCCGGCCCCGTGCGAGGAGTGCGAGGGCAGCCGGCTGCGTCCCGAAGCGCGGGCGGTGCGGCTCGGCCGCGGCGACACCGCGCTCTCGATCGATGCGCTCTGCGCGCTGCCGATCGAGACGGCTGCCGCGGTGCTCGACACCCTCGAGCTCGACGCCGTGCAGGCCCGCATCGCCGAGCGGGTGTTGCAGGAGATTCGCGAACGACTGCGCTTTCTGTGCGACGTGGGGCTCGGCTACCTGAGCCTGGACCGCCCGAGCGGGAGTCTCTCGGGGGGCGAGAGCCAGCGCATCCGCCTGGCCACCCAGGTGGGCGCCCAGCTGATGGGCGTGCTCTATGTGCTCGACGAGCCGTCGATCGGTCTCCACCCGCGGGACAACGGTCGACTCCTCGAGAGCCTCCGCCGACTCGAGCGGCAGGGCAACAGCGTGGTGCTGGTCGAGCACGACGAGCAGACCATCCGGGCCGCCGACTGGGTGATCGACATGGGTCCCGGCGCCGGCATCCACGGCGGCGAGGTCATCGCGGCGGGGTCTCCCGACGCGGTCTCGCGCGACCCGCGCTCGCCCACCGGGGCCTTCCTCTCGGGACGGCGCCGCGTGCCCACCCCCGAAGCGCGGCGCGCGCCGGGCGACGTCGCGCTCACCCTGCGCGGGTGCCGCGAGCACAACCTGCGCGAGATCGACGTCGCCTTTCCCTTGGGTCTCTTCGTCGCCGTCACGGGCGTGTCGGGCTCGGGAAAGTCGACGCTGATCCACGACACGCTCTACCGCGCGCTGGCGCGGGAGCTCCACGGCGCCGCCCAACCCGTCGGCGCCCACACCTCGATCGACGGGCTCGAGCACCTGGACAAAGTGATCCTCGTCGACCAGCAGCCCATCGGGCGCACGCCGCGCAGCAACGCCGCGACCTACACCGGGGTGTTCGACGGCATCCGCCGGCTCTTCGCCGGCGTGCCCGAGGCGCGGGTGCGGGGCTACGGACCGGGGCGCTTCTCCTTCAACGTCAAGGGCGGGCGCTGCGAGCACTGCAGCGGCGATGGCGCGATTCGCGTCGCGATGCACTTCCTTCCCGATTTCTTCGTCACCTGTGAGGCGTGCAACGGGCGGCGCTACAACCGCGAGACTCTCGAGGTGCGCTACCGCGAGAAGAGCATCGCGGACGTGCTGGCGATGACCGTGGAGGAAGCCACGGCCTTCGCAGAGAACGTCCCCTCGGTGCGGCGGCCGCTGCAGACCCTGCTCGACGTGGGGCTCGGCTACCTGCCCCTCGGCCAGTCGGCGACGACGCTCTCGGGGGGTGAGGCGCAGCGCATCAAGCTCGCGAAGGAGCTCTCCCGGCGCTCGACGGGGCGCACCCTCTATATCCTCGACGAGCCGACCACGGGGCTTCACTTCGCCGACGTCGAGCGACTGCTCGCCGTGCTGCAGCGTCTCGTCGACGGCGGCAACACGGTGGTGGTGATCGAGCACCAGACCGACGTCGTGAAGAACGCAGACTGGGTGATCGACCTGGGACCGGAAGGGGGCGCCGGCGGGGGCGCCCTCGTCGCGGCGGGTCCCCCGGAACTGGTCGCGGACTGCGCCGAGAGCCACACCGGCCGCGCCCTCGGGCCCACCCTCACCTCGTGAACGAGCCGGCCGCGCCCGACGGGGCCGACGCCCCGCCCTCCCCGGGACCGGTCCTGGCGGCGTTGATGACGATCGGCGCGGCCTTCACGACGAGTCTGCTCTTTCTCGCCTTCGTCCCCGCGATGGACCCCGTGGCGAGCCGGGCCCTCGCCCTGGTGATGGGGACCGGGACGATCGGGGCCCTCGCGGCGACCCATGTGCCCGCTCCCCACGCCGAGCGGGTGGGGCTCCGCTCGCTTCCACCGGGCTGCGCCCTCGGGCTGCTGCTGCTGGTGCCCTCCGCGTTGCTCTCGAGCGAGGTCGACAACTGGGCCCGGGCGCTGTCGGGCGCTGCATCGCCCTTCGCCGAGGAGGCGGGCGCGCGCGACGACGCGGTGTCGGCGGTGCAGTGGATCCAGCTGCTGGTGGTGATGGTCGGGATCGAGCCCCTGGTCGAGGAGTGGTTCTTCCGGGGCGTGGTGCAACAGGGGAGTCGACCGCGATTGGGAGAACGCGGAGCGGTGCTCTGGAGCGCGCTGCTCTTTGCTCTCTACGCCACCCTCGGGCGCGCCGCGACCCCGGCCGACGCGCTGGCCGTCGCCGCGCAGAGCGCGGTGCTCGGCGTCGTCTTCGGCTACGCGCGGGAGACGACGGGCTCGCTCCTGGCGCCGATCCTGCTGCACGGCGCGATCAACGCCGTGGCCCTCGGCGGCAACACCTGGGTCCCCATCGCGGGGTTCACCGGTCCCGGTGCCCACACCGAAGCGCTGTGGCTGCTCGGTGCTGCGGCGTCCTGCACGATGGGCGTCCGTCTGCTCCAGGCGCGGAGCGCCGCGGTCGCGGAGGAGACGCCGACCCGCGACGACGACGCCACCGACCGAAGCGAGAACCGCGACGAGGACTAGGCGGGCAACGCAAGTCCCGGCAGCCGCTCGCGCAGCGTTGCCCGCACGCGTCGGGCGACGGTGTCGGGGTCGCCGTCGGCGTCGACTCGGGCGAGGTAGTGCGGAGCGAGGGTCGCGAAGGTGTTGGCGACCGCCTCGAGCACCCCGCGTTGCTCGAAGACCTCTTCGCGCACGCCGCCGCGCGCCGCGACCCGCTCCAACCCGGCGAGCGGATCGAGCTGGAAGAGCAGGGCGAGATCGGGGAGCGGGAAGGCCCGCTCGGCCTCGCGCAGCAGGCGCGTGGGGTCGAGCCCGCGCGCTCCCTGGTAGGCCACCGTCGAGAGGGTGTAGCGATCGGTGAGCACGACCCGGCCAGCGGCCAGCGCCGGGACGATCACGCGATCGACGTGCTCGCGGCGGTCGGCGAGGAACCAGCGCAGCTCCTCGGCCGCGGGCGCGCGTCGGCCGGCCCGGGCTTCTGCGCGGATGCGTCGGCCGTGGGGGCCGTCGGTCGGGTCGCGGGTCTCGACGACCGCGTGCCCGGCCTCCCGCAAGGTGGCGGCCAGTCGCGCGAGCTGGGTCGACTTCCCTGCGCCGTCGATCCCCTCGAACGCGACCAGAGCCCCGGTGGTCACGGACCGGCCGGAGCTCTGGATTCACGAATCGGTCCCGGGACGCCGCGGCGCGGCCTCCCGGGCTGGCACCGGGTTTGCTCTAGCCGGGGGCGGCGCCCACGGGCGCCTCCCGCCACCACCCCTCTAACGGGACCGGGGGTTTCGGCGGGAGAGGGATGCCGGGCGGGGGCAATGGGTTGCGACGCGGGAAAACACAACGGGGTGAGGCCCACGTCGCGTTCCCGCCCGGTGTCTCTCGGTCTCAGGAGATCGAGAAGGCCACGACGAGCCCGTAGAGCGCGATCGACTCCATGAACGCCATCGCGAGAATGAAGTAGAGGAACATGTTCCCCGACGCGCCCGGGTTGCGCGCGATCCCCGAGGTGGTGAGACCGCCGGTGATCCCCTGGCCGAGCCCACACCCGAGGCCGGCCGCTCCCACCGCGATCCCGGCGCCGATGCCGAAACCGCCGGCCTTGTCGGCGGCCGCCGCCGCTTGCTGGGCGAACGCGATCATGGGGAGCAGCATGACGACGAGCATGCAGCCGATTGCCATTCCGTACTTGCGCATCAGGGTCTCCTTCCAGACTCCAGAGGTTCGTGATTCGATCGAGCGGCACCCGTCGGGCACGCTGCTCGCTAGTGCGGTTCGTCCAGCGCCATCCCGATGTAGGTCATCGTGAGGAGGGTGAAGACGAAGGCCTGCACCACCGCCACCACCGAGCCGAGCCCCAGGAAGATGGTGGGCACCAGGAAGGGCACCATCGTGAGCCAGAGGCCGATCAACAGGTGGTCTGCGAACATGTTCGCCAAGAGGCGAATCGAGAGCGTCAGCATCCGCGCCAGGTGGAGCAGGATCTCCAACGGCACGAAGAACCAGAACATCAGCGGGAAATGGCGCTTCTTGCCCCCGATCGTGATGTCGAAGCTGGGGCCGCAGAACTGGAGGACGTAGCGGATCCCGTGCTTCTGGATCCCCACGACGTTGTAGACGCCGAAGGAGATGAAGGCCCAGGCCCAGGTCGTGTCCGAGAAGCTCGTCGCCCCGCCGACCCCCGGGATGAGGCCGAGGAAATTCGAGACGAGGACGAAGGTGAAGAGGGTGAGGAGCAGGCCCATGAAGCGGCGGTACTCGTCGCCGATCACGTCCTTCGCGAGGTCCGCCAGGGTGCCGACCCCCAGCTCGAGGAGGTTGCGCAGGGTGATGCCCGGGTCGGGCACCAGGCCGGCGTCGGAGAGTGTTCCGAGGTGGCGGCGGACGAGCGCGGAGGTCACCAGCAGGAGGATTCCCGCGAGGATCGCCGACTGGATGACGACGGGGACGCCGAGGTGTTCGAGGGGGCCGTAGATCGACATCAGCGTGTCTCGTCTCCGTCGCGGTAGAGGCGGGCGTCCCAGCCCCACTCGTCGGGACCCGGCTCCTCGTCGGGGTCGAGCTCGAGGGCCGCCGCGTTCGGGTCGACCGGGGGCCGCAGCCGGAGCGAGCCGACCACCGTCGCCGGCAGGATCACCGAGAGACCGATCAGCAGTCCGATCGGGTCGGCACCGAGGCGGACGGAGAAGTAGAGCAGGGTCCCGACCAGACCGAGCCGCATGCCGAGGAGCAGCAGCCAGACGAAGCGGCCGCGCAGGACCCCAGCGAAGAACGCCTTCGAGGCGACGCTCAGGCCGCGGAAGCTCAGCCCTTCGACGACCGCACCCACGGCCACGCTCGCTGCGAAAGCCGGGCTCGCCACGAGGGCCGCGGTCGCCACCGCGCCGGCGGAGAGGGCGAGGTTCAGCTGCTCAATCGGCCGTGTGGTCACCGCTGCCTCCTCCGTCGTCCTTGGGGGCCTCGTCGAGGGCCCGCTGGTAGCGCACCAAGCGAAGCACACAGGCTCCAAATCCCAGGCCGGTTCCGACCATCATGAACACGGGCTGGGTTTCGTAGCGGGTATCCACCCAGAATCCGATTCCGACCGCGACCGCCAGCGCGAAGATCGCTTCGAGCCCGGCTTGGTACCCCCGGGCGAAGGTCTTCACTCGATAGCGCTCGACCAAGCGCCCCATGTCCCGGCCTCTCCCGGCCCGCATCGTCTTGGGCCGGCCCTCGCGACGACCACCGCTCGCCGCCAACGCGCTGCTTGTCGGGTGGAGGTGCCGCTTCCCGACGTCCGGCCCTCCGACCATTCCAGGGGGTCTGGTCGGGTCCGGGGCGTCGAGGCGAGCACCTTTGCGAGGCGGCGCGCATGCTAGCGGACGGCCCTGCGGGCCTCAATTACCCGCTCGGGTCAAATGACCAGTGGCGCGGCTCAGCCCCCGTCGCCCGCGCGGGCCGCAGCCTCCATCGACTCCCGGGCCGCGTCGAGGGTGCGGGCGAGGTCGCGATCGCTGTGGGCGGTGGAGACGAAGCCCGACTCGAAGGGAGAGGGGGCCAGGTAGACACCGCGCTCGAGCATGGCGTGGAAGAAGGTGCGGAACCGCTCGGCGCTCGCCTTGCGGGCGTGATCGAAGTTCTGGACGGGCCCGGGGTGGAAGAAGAAGCCGAACATGGCGCCCACCCAGACCGACGAGAACGGCACGCCCGCCTCCTTGGCGATCTCCGCGAGGCCCTCGGCCAGGGTTCTCGTTTTCGCCTCGAGCCGAGTGTAGGTGCCGCGCGTCTTGAGCTCGCGGAGGGTCG
>JANQRO010000013.1 GCA_028284525.1 Myxococcota bacterium
GGGTCGTTGTAGTTGTTCCGGGCGTCGCCCAGGATCAGCACTGTGGTCCGGTTGTCGATCGACGACAGGTAGTCGCGCCAGAAGATGTGGAAGGCCATCCCGAAGTTCGACCGGGTGTAGACGTTGATCGCGTCCCCGCCGTCCAGGGCCCGGTCGATCGCCCGGTTGATCTCGTTGTCGTGGAAGAGGTCGGTGACCTCGCCCAGCTCGGAGACGAAGACAAAGGCGCGGATCTTGGTGAAGGCCTCCTGCAGGCTGTACATGAACTGCAGCATGAAGCGGGAGACGTTGGCCACCGAGGACGAGACGTCGCACAGAATCACGAGCTTGGGCCGGTCCTTACGACGCTCCTTGAAGACCAGTTCGAAGGGCACTCCACCCCGGGCCATGTTGCGCCGCAGCATCGTGTGGAGGTCGAGCTTGCCCCGCTTCAGGCGGCGCCGGCGGATCGAGAGCACGTTCTTGATGCGCTGGGCGAGGCGGTTCACCACCTCGCGCATCCGCATGATCTCGTCTTGGGTCAGGCTGTAGAAGCTCTTCTCGAAGAGCGCCTCCCGCCGATACTTCTCCATGTAGTTGAAGTTGCGGGTCTGGAGCTCGCGCTCGATGTACTCGCGCACGCTCTGACGCAGCGCCTCGAAGAAGCGCTCCGCCATCTTGCCGAGGGCCTCGGCCTCCTCGTCCCCCATGCCCGCCTCGCGCATCTGGGCGGCCAGGTCCTGGAGCTCGGCGGTGGCGCCGTCGGCCCCGAGCTGCTCCATCGTGCGGCGGGTGAAGAAGCCGATCTGCAGCATGTTCTGGATGCGTTCGGCGCCGGCCGCCTCGGCGGCGGCGCGGATCATCGCCTCCAGGGTCTCGAGGTCGCTGGTGAGGAGCGCCTTGGCGAGCTCGGAGAGGTCGATGTCTCCGCTCTCGCCCCCCTGGAGCTGCTCCTGGAGCGCCTGCATCAGCTCGCTCACGTCGATGCCCTCTTCGCCGAGGGCGCCCACGGCATCGTCGAAGCTCTGCTTGATGTTGTTGTAGTAGCCCGACCAGAAGAGGTCGAAGAGCTCGTCGAAGCTCGGGATGTCGTCGCCACGCTTCACCAGGGAGGCGCGCAGCGCGTCGCGGAAGACGTCCCGGTCGTCGAAGGAGAGCTCGTCGAGGGCCTCGAAGGCGTCGATCGCCTCCGAGACCGACACGCGCATCCCGCTCTGTCGGAGGACCGTGGCGAACTCGAGGATCTTCTTCTGCACGGATCGGCCGTCCCGGGTCGGAGTCTAGTGGAGGGCGCCCTTCTTGGCGGGGGCGGCTCCCGCGGCGGGCTTGGCCTCGCCTTCCGCCGGCGCCTCCTCCTTCTTGGTGACGAGCTTGGCGATCTCGCCCTCGGCTTTGCGGATGTCGGCCTCGTACTTGAGGATCACGCTCATCGTTTCCTGCACCAGCGTCTCGTCGAGATCGTTGGCGTTGAGCGCGAGGAGCGCCCGCGCCCAGTCGATGGTCTCGCTGATCGAGGGGGTCTTCTTCAGGTCGAGCTCGCGGAGCCGCGCCATCAGGTCGGCCAGCTCCTGCGCCAGCTTCTTGTCCATCCCCGGCACCTTCACGTCGAGGATCCGCGCCTCGTGCTCCGGCGTCGGGTAGTCGATCCACAGGTGGAGACAGCGGCGCTTGAGCGCGTCGCTCATCTCCCGCGCATCGTTCGACGTGAGGAACACGATCGGCTGGTGCTTCGCCTCGAAGGTGCCGATCTCGGGCACGGTCACCTGGAAGTCCGAGAGCACCTCGAGGAGGAAGGCCTCGAACTCCGGGTCCGATTTGTCCACCTCGTCGATCAGCAGCGCCACCGGCTCCTCGGCGCTGATCGCGTGGAGCAGCGGGCGCGCCACGATGAACTGGTCGGAGAAGAAGACGCTGTCCTGCTGGCCCACCCGGTCGGCGGCCTCGCGCAGGCTCGCCGTCCCCTCGATCACCTCGGCGATCTTGTCCTTCAGGATCTGGGTGTAGAGGAGCTGCTTCGAGTACTCCCACTCGTAGAGCGCCTTGGCCTCGTCGAGCCCCTCGTAGCACTGGAGCCGCACGAGGGGGCGACCCGTCGCAGTGGCCACCACCTTGGCGAGCTCGGTCTTGCCGACCCCGGCGGGGCCTTCCACCAGCACGGGCTTGCCGAGCTTCTGGGCCAGGAAGACCACCGTGGCGATCTTGCGGTTGCAGATGTAGTCCTGCTTCTCGAGGTCCTGCTGCACGCTGTCAACGCTGTCCATCGTCTTCCTTCGTTCCGCTCAGATCGTCAGTCGGAGCACATGGCCTGTGGGCCGGGGTCTCGTCTCGGGTGCCCTGCGGCGCGCTAGATCTTGAGCCGCAACGCGTGACCCATCTTTTCTTTCTTGGTCCGGAGATAATCGACGTTCCGCTCGTTGGGCTCGATCTCGAGCGCGACCCGTTCGACGATCTGCAGGCCATAGCCCTCGATCCCGGCGCGCTTGCCCGGGTTGTTGGTGATGAGGCGCAGCCGGCGCAGGCCGAGGTCCACCATCATCTGGGCCCCCACCCCGTAGTCGCGCAGGTCGGGGGGAAAGCCGAGCCGCTCGTTCGCCTCGACGGTGTCGAGGCCTTCGGTGTCCTGGAGGCTGTAGGCGCGGATCTTGTTGCCGAGCCCGATGCCGCGCCCCTCCTGACGCATGTAGAGGATCACGCCCCGGCCCTCGCGCTCGATCATCTGCATGGCCGCGTCGAGCTGCTCGCCGCAGTCGCAGCGCAGTGAAGCGAAGGCATCACCGGTGAGACACTCGCTGTGCACGCGCACCAGCACGTCGTGGTTGCCATCGACGTCGCCCTTCACCAGCGCCAGATGCTCGATGTGGTCGATGTCGTTCTCGTAGACGATGCAGCGCCACTCGCCGGCGTGGGAGGTCGGGAGTGTCGCCTCGGCCGCGCGGCGTACGTGCTTCTCGTGGCGACGCCGGTACTCGATGAGATCGGCGATCGTGCAGATCTTGAGGTCGTGGTGCCGGGCGAAGGTCACGAGGTCGGGCATCCGGGCCATCGTCCCGTCCTCGTTCATCACCTCGCAGATCACCCCGGCGGGCTGGAGCCCGGCGAGCCGCGCCAGGTCGACCGAGCCTTCGGTCTGTCCCGCGCGACGCAATACCCCCCCGTCCCGTGCGCGCAGCGGGAAGACGTGACCCGGCGAGCCGAGATCGTCCGCCCGGGTCGCGGGGTCCAGCGCGACCTGGATCGTGTGGGCGCGGTCCGCCGCCGAGATCCCGTCGCGGATACCGTCGACCGCGTTGATCGACACCGTGAAGGCCGTCCCGAAGCCGGTGGTGTTCTCCTCGTCGGGCACCATCATCGGGATCCGCAATCCCTCGATTCGCTCCTCGGTGAGGGAGAGGCAGATCAGGCCGCGCCCGTGGGTCGCCATGAAGTTCACGATGGCAGGGGTGACCTTTTCGGCGGCGATGCAGAGGTCGCCCTCGTTTTCGCGGTCTTCGTCGTCGACCAGGACGACCATCCGGCCGCGGCGGATCTCCTCGACGGCGGTCTCGACCGGCACCAGGACGTCGCTCCACTCGGAGCGGGTCTCCTGGCCGCGGCCGCCCTCGACGGCGGGCTGCGATCCGGAACTGGGGGCCATGTGTCCCTCGTGCGTACGGTCGGCGGTGGGCTGCGCTCCCACAGCGTACAGTACCGTCGCTTCCCCATGGGGAAATGCGCACGAAGGCTATCGCAGGCCCGGATCCCGAGCCAGGGAAAGCGCTGCGCGTGCGCGGGAGTTCCGGAGGCCGCCGCCCGCCGCGGCGCTCCGGTGCGCGAGCGCGTAAAGAGCTACGCATCCGCCACCGCCGCGCGCCGCTCGATGCGGCCCGGCGCACCGGGAGGCTCTCCGTGGCGCTTCGAGTGGTCGAGACCTTGGTTCCGGAAAACCGCATCGCGGACGTGATCGCCCTGCTCCGGCAAGTGCCCTCGGAGCACGTGTGGTCGGAGCCCGCCCACGACGGTGGCGGCGTGGTGCGCGCCGTCGTCGGGACGAGCCGGACCGGACGTCTGATGGATCAGCTCTACGAGCGCTTCTCGAACACACCGGGCTTTCGCGTCCTGGTCCTCCCCCTCGACGCGATGCTGCCCCGTCCCCGCTCCTCCGGGAGCGCCGAAGACCGCGTCGCGGCACGATCGAGTGCGGGCGTGAGCCGCGAAGAGGTCCACGCCAAGGTCGCCGACGGCGCCGAGACCACGGCCAACTACCTGGCGATGACGGTGCTCGCCACGATCGTCGCCGCGATCGGCCTGGCCACGGGAAACGAGGCGGCGGTGATCGGCGCGATGGTGGTCGCGCCGCTCCTCGGCCCCAACATGGGCCTGGCCCTGGGACTCACCCTGGCGGATGGCCCGCTGATCCGAGCCGCGGTGCGCAGCAACCTCGCGGGCTTTGCTCTGGCGTACACGACCACGCTCGTCCTGGGGTTGTGGCTCGAGGTCGATCCCAGCGTGCCCGCGATCGTGAGTCGCACCGAGCTCGGCGTCCCGGAACTCGTGCTCGCCCTGGCGGCCGGCTGCGCGGGCACCCTCGCCTACACCTCGGGGGCACCCTCGTATCTGATCGGCGTGATGGTCGCCGTCGCCATCCTCCCGCCGACCGTCGCGAGCGGGCTCTTGCTCGTCAACGGCCAACCCGACGGCGCGCTCCGCGCGCTCCTGCTCGTCGCCGCCAACGTCGTCGGGGTCAACCTGGCGGGCATGCTCACCTTCCTCGTCAAGGGCATGCGGCCCCGCGCGTGGTGGCGGGCCGAACGCGCCAAGGGCCTGGCCCGCCGCGGACTCGTCGCGTGGCTCGTCCTGCTCGCGTTGCTGGTGACGGTGATCGTGCTGTCGGGACGGTGGGCGGTGCTGACGCGGTAGACCAACTCGGCGGTGCGCCGAGTAAAGCCTCTTGCACTTCGCGAAGGCTTCGCCTGCGCTGCGCGCCGAGGCCTTTGGCCTCGGCCCGTCGAAAGACTCGCGGGATCCCGGGGGAGGCGCGTCGCGCATGGCTCGGCGGTGCGCCGAGTAAAGCCTCTTGCACTTCGCGAAGGCTTCGCCTTCGCTGCGCGCCGAGGCCTTTGGCCTCGGCTTGCTCAGCCGATGTTCTTGAACACCCCGGCCAGGAACTTCTCCTCGCTGATGCCGAAGTGTTCCTGGAAGCCGTGTTTGGCGTCGAGGTCGCGGTAGAGGCTGCGGAGGAGCTCGCGGAAGGTCTCGAGGACCCCCTCGCCGTGGGTCGCGACGGCCGGGAAGGTGGGGATCTCCTTCCAGGTCTTGCGGATCTCGTCGAGGGGCTTGATGTCCGAGAGGTCGCGTTTGTTGAACTGGACGACCTTGGGGATCGTGTCGAAATCGATGCCGTTGCTCCGCAGGTTCGCCTCCATGTCGCGCCACGAATAGGCGTTGGCGCTGGCGGAGGAACGCTGCGAATCGGCGACGAAGGCCACGGCGTCGCAGTTGGCGAGGACGACCTTGCGGGTCGACTTGTGCATCACCTGCCCGGGCACCGTGAAGAGCTTGATCTTCACCGACACCCCCTGCCCTGCGCCGAACTCGATGGGCAGAAAGTCGAAGTAGAGGGTGCGATCGTCGGCGGTGTCGAGGGTGACCATCTTGCCCCGCGAGCTCGGGTCGAGGAGCAGGTGGAGCTGCTGCAGGTTGGTCGTCTTCCCGGAGAGCGCGGGCCCGTAGTAGACCACCTTCAGGGTGATCTCCCGGTCGTTCATGTTGATCTGGACCACGTGCGCCCCCCGTTCACCCCCACCGCGGGAGGCAAAAGACGACGGGGCCTCTATCGGCCGGTTGGGCCGCTGGGTGAAGGGTGGATCTGCGTATCCGTTGCCTGACACGGCCGGCGACACGTCGGCCGGTCGTGGCCGGAGCCGACGTGGAAAATCAATGGGTTACGCGCCCTGCTGCTCGCGGCCGGAGCGCCGACGCCGTGGGGGATCGGTCGCGGCCAGAGGTCCTCGTCGCGACGGGACCGGGCGCGGTCCGGAGTTTCCACTCCGCCATCCATGCTGGCACCATGGGGGAGGCCGAGCCCGCCCTCCAAGCCACACGGAAGGATTCCACTCATGAAATTCGGCGCCTTGATGTTCGCCACCGCCTACTCGATGCGGCCCGACGAATTCGCGGTCGCCTGCGAAGAACGCGGATTCGAGTCGGTCTGGTTTCCCGAGCACACCCACATCCCCGCCAGCCGCCGCTCGCCCGGGCCGGGTGGGGCGGAGCTCACCAAAGAGTACTGGCACAACTACGACCTCTTCGTCGCGATGTCGTGCGCAGCGACCGCGACGCGGAGCATCAAGGTCGCGAGCGGGATCTGCCTGGCCGTGGAACGAGATCCCATCGTCATGGCGAACGCCGTCGCTTCGATCGATCGCCTCTCGGGGGGTCGCGTCATCTTCGGGATCGGCGGGGGGTGGAACGCCGAGGAGATGGAGAACCACGGGGTGCCCTTCGACCGCCGCTGGAAGGTGCTGCGCGAGAAGATCGAGGCGATGAAGGAAATCTGGACGAACGAAGAGGCCGAGTACCACGGCGAGTTCGTCGACTTCGACCCGATCTGGAGCCACCCCAAGCCGGTTCAACAACCACACCCTCCCATCCTGCTCGGAACCTGGACCGGGGGACTCCACCGCGTCGTGCGCTACTGCGACGGGTGGATGCCGGTTCAGGGCATGCACCCGGACCTCCCGAGCGCGATCGAGGATCTTCACGAGCGCGCGGAGCAGGCCGGTCGGGAGCTGACGGTCACCGTGGTCGGAGCGCCGACGGACCAGGACGGTCTTGGCCGCCTCCAACAGCTCGGGGTCGAGCGGGGCGTGTTCGCGGTGCCCTCTTCCGGTGCGGACAGGGTGTTGCCCGTCCTCGACGCGTACGCAGAGGTGATTCCGAAGTTCGCCTGACGCTCGCGCGGCCGGCGCGAGCCCGGTCTGCGCTCAGGGCGTCTTGCGGAACGCCTCGAGCAGGGCGCGGGCCGCCGCCGAGGGCGTGGTCCGCTGCTCGGCCACGGCGCGCTCGAGCGCCGGGATCTGCTCGCGGACCGCCGGGTGGCTGCGGAAGAGCCGGCCCAGGCCATCCTCGACGAGGCTCCACAACCAGGCTTCGGCCTGGTGCCGGCGCCGCTCGGCAAAGGCGCCGCTCGACTCCAGGGCGCGCCGGTGTGCCTGCACGCAATCCCACACCTCGGGGATGCCGTCCCGGGTCAAGGCGCTGGTGAGGAGAACCGGTG
>JANQRO010000022.1 GCA_028284525.1 Myxococcota bacterium
CTCCACGCTCCGGCGGGCGGGGGTGCCGAGCGCGTCGGGCCACTGCGGGTCCCGACCCTGTCGCTGGGTGGCGACCTCTCCCTCCCGGACCCCACGGTCTTGGCCCTCATCGACGGAGAGGTCGAGGTCTTCGCGAGCGGCGACCCCCTGGCGGCGAACGCCGCCGATGCGCCGCAGGGCGATCTGGTCGGCGGACGCTTCCTCGGTCGGGGCAATCCCCCCGTCGTGTCCTGCCACGACGCGGCGGTGCTCGAGGCCTTCGGTGAGAACTGCAGCTACGAGCGCAGCGACTTCGTGCCGAGCTCAGCGGCTCCCGGCGACAACCGCGCTTTCCTGGCACGGATGCGGATGACGGGCGAACCGCGCCAGGCGGGGGTCGCCGAGCCCGCGGGTGCGGCACCCCTCCTCTTCGGGCGTCTGGTCGGAATCCCGGGCGATCCCAATGCCCCCCCGCTCCGCACTCGCGGGCTCCGCCTCCGCTCCGTCGCGATCGCCGACTCGAGGCCGGCGCTGGCGGCCGCCCCTCCCGTGGGAGCCGGCCCCGGGGTCGCCAACTTCGGTGTGGACGCGGCGACCTGGCGGATCCTTCCCGCGGATACCGCCCTTGCGATCGACGCGGATCCCGCGACCGGGGACGTGTCGATCGGCGGCGCGCCGGCGGCCGGCCGCGTCCTGGCGACGCCCAGCGCGGCGGGCGCCTCGATCGGAACCGCCGCGATCGCCGTCCCGGGAGCGGTCGAGCAGCCCGCGCCCGGCGCCTCGACGCTTCGCTTCGTCCCGCTCTACCGACCCGGCCTCGATGGAGTCGATCGGGTGGTGGGATTCGGCGCAGCCGATCTCGAGGCCGGGGCCCCCGCCCAACTCACCAAGCGCGCGACCCGCGTGGAAACCCAGGGCCTCAGCGCGGCTCCGGACCTCAGGGGCTCTCTCGGTCCGCTGGCTTCGGCCGTCATCGACGATCTCTTCTCCGAGTACCGCGAGGCGCGGGCCTGCAGCGCGGCGGACGTGGGCCTGGCCCTCGTGTGTGCCGGCGTCCTGGTCCGGTAGCCGGACGATGGCCAGCACCCCCACCATCGTCGTCGTCGGCCGCGACCCGTCGCTCAAGGCGGAGTTCGAGGCGGCGCTCTCCGGCGCCACCCGCGAGCGGGTCGTCGTGCACCACGTCGACGACCTCCCGGGCGCCGTGGAGGCGGCGCGCGCCCGGGACCCCGACCTCGTGTGCGGAGACCTCGCGGGGGACGTGCGAGCCCTCGTCACCCTCGCCGAGGAGATCGCGGCCGTCGCACCGTCGGCCCTCGTCGCCGGCGTGTACCACCGCGATGTCCTCGGGCCCGACGGCGAGTCGGAGAGCGCGTTCCTGCTGGAGGCGTTGCGCGGCCGCGTCCGCGATTTTCTCCGTCGCCCCGTCGCGAGCGGCGACCTCGCCAAGCTGCTCGAGCGGATCGAGGTCGAACGGCTTCCCCACGGGACGAGCCCGCGGGCCCGCGTCGTCGGATTCGTCAGCAACAAAGGCGGGGTGGGGAAATCGACCCTCGCCACCAACACGGCCTGCACCCTCGCGCAGCGCTATCCCGACGACGTGCTCCTGATCGACGCGGCGCTCCAGCTCGGAGTGTGCGCGTCGTTGCTCGATCTCGAGCCCGAATCCACCATCGTCGACGCCACCCGCGCGCGCGATCGTCTCGACGAGACCCTCTTGCGCGAGATCTGCGCGACCCACGAGTGCGGTCTTCGTCTGCTCGCGGCGCCGGTCGACGCCGTCGAGGCGCAGGACATCGACGAGGAGGGAATCGCGCGGCTGGTCACCCTGGCGCGGCGGACCTTTCGGTACGTCGTGATCGACACCTTCCCGCTACTCGACAACATCCTGGTCAGCATTCTCGACGTGTCGGATCGCCTCTACGTCACCCTCCAGGGCACCGTGCCCGACGTCGTCGGCACCGCGCGCTTCCTCGAGGTGCTCGAGCGACTGGGGGTGTCGGGGCAGCGTCGGCGCGTGGTGCTCAACCGGAACTATCCCGCCCATGCGGGGCGGCTCACGGCGGCCGACGTCGAGGAGCGTCTGGGCGCGCCCGTAGACCACGAGCTTCCGTATCGACGCGGTCTCCTCGTGGCCCAGAACGCGGGGCGGCCCTACGCCCTGCAACCCCTCTCGCGTTTCGGATACGGCCCCGCGCACCGCCGCTTGGTGGATGAGATCGAAGGCCGAGGCGAGGGCGAGCCCGAAAGGGGAATCGAGTGACCGACCGCTCGTCAGACGGCCCGTTGCGCGATCTCTTCCGCCGCCGGGGGGGACGCGTCGCCGCGTTGGAAACACCCGACGCCGACGCCAGACAACGCGAAAAGCTGCGCTCCTCGGTCGGCGACACCCTCGCGCTCAAACAAGCGCTGCAGGAGCGACTCCTCGATGAGATCGACCGCCAGGCGGCGGGAGGGGAGACCGAAGAGCGTGTGGTCGAGTTCGCGCGTCAGTTCATCGAGGACGTGCTGGTCTCGGAGGAGCTCCCGCTCAACGAGCGGGAACGCCGCCGGCTCGCGGACGAACTGGTCGACGAGACGGTCGGTCTCGGTCCGCTGGCACCCCTGATGTCGGATCCGGCGGTGAGCGACATCCTCGTGAACCGGCCCGATCAGGTCTTCATCGAGCGCTTCGGGCGGCTCGAGGAGACCGACGTTCGGTTCCGGGACGAGAACCACATCCTGCGCGTGATCGAACGGATCGCGGCCCGGGTGGGCCGCCGAATCGACCCCGCCCATCCGATGGTCGACCTGCGCCTGCCGGACGGAAGCCGGGTGAATGCCACAGTGCCCCCCGCCTCCCCGGACGGCCCCACGCTCTCGATTCGCCGTTTCGGTAGACGCCGCCTCCGACGAGAGGACCTCTTGCGTCTGGGGAGCATCTCCGAGGAGATGGTCGAGGTGCTCGACGCCGTGGTGCGCGGACGCCGCAACATTCTCGTGTCGGGCGGCACCGGCGCCGGGAAGTCCACGCTCCTCGGCGCGCTGGCCGAGGCGATCCCCGCGACCGAGCGCATCGTCACCATCGAGGACACCCTCGAGCTGATCCTCGATCAACGCCATTGGGTGCGGATGGAGACCCGCCCCCCGAACGTCGAGGGGCGGGGCGAAGTGACGGCCCGGGGCCTCGTGATCAACAGCCTCCGGATGCGGCCCGATCGCATCATCGTCGGCGAGGTACGCGGCCCCGAAGCGCTCGACATGTTGCAGGCGATGAACACGGGGCACGACGGAAGCCTCTGCACCCTGCACGCGAACTCGCCCCGAGACGCGCTCGCCCGCCTCGAGACCATGGTGCTGATGGCCGGTCTCGAGCTGCCGTCCAGGGCCATCCGCGAGCAGATGGTGTCCGCGGTGGACCTGATCGTCCACGTGCGGCGCTTCGAGGACGGCGTCCGGCGCGTCGAGAGCGTCACCGAGGTGGTGGGCATGGAGGGGTCCACGGCGCTCCTCGAGGAGCTGTTCCGCTTCGAGAGACAGGATGTCGCGGACGGTCGGGTGCGGGGGCGCTTCGTGGCCACGGGCATCGTTCCCCGCTTCTGGCCCGAGCTGGCCCGTCGCGGGATCGAGCTCTCCACCGACGTCTTCCGCAAGGACAAGACCCACCGTGGGTGACCTCGTCGCAGGCGTGGGCGTGGGTCTCGGTGTGCTCGTGTGCGTCGTCCTCGCGACGCACGAACTTCGCCGAAGTCGAGCCCGTTCGCGTCTGGACGGCCGGGCCCCGGGCGACTCGGTCCTGCGACGGGGCCGTCGGCTCCTCGTGCCCTCCCACCGGCTCCTCGCGGCGTCCATCGGGGGCCTCGCGGGCGCCGCGCTCTCGATCTGGTGGACGGAGTACCCGAGCTATCACGTGGCGTTCGGCGGCGTCGCGGCCGCGCTGGCGCTCGTGAGCGAGGACATTCGCGTCGAACGCAAGCTGTTGCGGGTCGAGGGCGATCTGGCGGACGCGGTGGATCTCCTGGTGGGTGCCCTCCGCGCCGGCGCGGGTCTGGGCGCCGCCGTGGACAACGCCGTGACGAATCTGCCCCTGCCGCTCCGCACGCTCTTCGACGATATGGGCCGTCGATTGCGGCTCGGCGACGAACCCGCGCGAATCTTCGCGGAGCCCGCCGAGCGGGTGCCGGTGCCGAGCTTTCAGCTCTTCGGGCTCTCGCTCGGGACACAGTGGGAAGCCGGCGGCAACCTCGCGCCGGCGCTGGCGTTGGTCGGTCGGTCGATCCGGGATCGCGTGGCGTTGTCCCGCCGTGTGGGGACGCAATCCACCTCGGCCCTCGCGTCGGTGGTCGGCATCGCGGTGATCACCTACGGGATCGGCGTCTTGATGTGGCTGTGGGAGCCGAGGCAGGTGGAGGTGTTTCTCGCGACGAGCTTGGGCAGCGTCCTCGTCTCGGCCGCCCTGTTGCTCCAAGCGTTCGGGCTGTTGTGGATCCGAGCGCTGGTTCGCATTCGGACCTGAGGAGGATGGCGTGACGTGGATATGGGGACTCCTCGCCGCGCCCCTGGCGGCGGGCACCCTGTACGGTGCCCTCGCCTGGAGCCGGAGGGCCTGGGCGCGCGAGCGGCTCCGCAGCAGCGGGTCGACCCGAGCGCGCCCGGAGGCACGAAGGCTGCGGCGCTGGCTGTCGCGCGCCGGGCTCAGAAGCCCCGTCGCCCCACTCGGATTCGTCGTCGCGCCCGGCGTGGCGAGCGCGCTCGCGATGGGGGTCGCCGGGAGCGGCGCGCTCATCGGCTGGACCTCGCAAATGGAAGCGGGGGCGGCCTTGGTGCCCGGACCCGCGGGCGTCCTCGTCGGGTCGATCCTCGTGGCCGCGCCGTGGGTCATCGCGCTGGTGGTGGCCGCCTCCCCGTGGCTGTGGGTCCGTGCGCGTCGTCGAAGTCGCGTGGCGGCGATCGAGGCCGATTTGCCGGTGAGCCTCGAGCTCCTCGCCACCTTGAGCGAAGCCGGTGTGGGCTTCGACTCGGCGGTGGAGCGCGTGCTGCGCTCCACCGACCCGAGACGCCCCTTGGCGGATGAGTTGCGCGGGCTCCAACGAGACCTCCTCGCAGGCGCGCGGCGGACGGAGGCTCTGGCGAGACTCTCCGAGCGGGTCCACGTGGGCGCTCTGTCGGGGGTGGTCGCGGCTCTGGTCCAGGCGGAGCAGATCGGATCCGGCATCTCGGAGGTCTTGCGCACGCAGTCGGAGGACCTTCGTCAGTTCCGGCGAGAGCGGGCGCTGGCCAAAGCGGAAGCCCTCGAGGTGAAGTTGGTGTTTCCGCTGGTCCTGTGCTTCTTGCCGGGTCTCTTTGTCGCGGTCGTCGGGCCGTCCTTCTACCAGTTCGTGCAGCTGATCGATCGGATTCTTCGCGGAGGCACAGGATGAAGACGCTGTTGACCCTGTTCGTGGTGGTGGTGTGCGCGGGTTGCGCGAGCCAGCCGTGGCCGACCGAACACGACCCCGGCACCAAGCTCGAAGACATCCTGACGGAGTGGCAGGAGATGCGTGCGGCGGGTCTGCGCTGCGAAGACTCGGACCGGCACGACAACGTTCGAGTCGACTGCGGCCGTTTGCGCGATGCGCTCGAGCGGGTCGCCATCACGTTCCCCCAGAACACCGACGTCCTGTTCGCCAGCGCGGTGCTCGCCTACGCGAGCGGCGAGCGAGAGCAAGCGCAGTTCCACCTCGACACCGTGTTGGAGCGGAAACCCGACCACGCCACCGCGGCGGAACTGCGCAGCCGGATCGCGATCGAGGAGGGGAACCTCGCCTTCGCGACGCGCTTGCTCGATCAGACCATCGAGCTCCGACCGGACGTCGCGAGCCTCCGCGAAGTCCGCGCGGCCGTCGCGTACGCGATGCGGGATTGGGAGGAGGCGCGCAAGGCCTTGAATACGGCAGCGCGGCTCGGCGCTCCCGCGTGGCGTCTCGACTACCACCAGGGGCTCGTGTGTGAAGCCGAGGGCGACGTCCTCCGGGCCGAGACCCACTACCGCGCGGCGTTGGAAGCACGGCCCGAGTGGGAAGCGCCCCAGGGGCGTCTCCGCGGGCTGTGGGCCGAACGAGGCCACTAGGGGCGCGGGCCCCCGTCGGTCTCCGAGCCCTGGATCGGCTAGGCTGATCGGACGGGCGCCCACCGGGGAGGACGACGATGCCTTGTGACCGCCACGACGACCACTCGCACACCCACGGAGCAGGCTGCGGTCACGTGGCCGTCCGCCACGAGGGCCACACCGACTACTTGCACGACGGCCATCTCCACCACCCCCACGACGGCCACGTCGACGAGCACAGCGTGGCGGTCAACCCGGGGAACCCCGCGGAGTGCACGCCGAGTCACGCTTGCGGCGCCCACGACGCAGAGCACCGGCACAGCGCGGGGTGTGGGCACGAAGCGGTCCCCCACGGCGACCACGTGGACTACCTGGTGAACGGCCACCTGCACCACGCGCACGGCGACCACTGCGACGACCACGGACCCCTGCGACAGGTCTAGGCCTCGAGCCGTCGCACCGAGCCCCCGGGGCGGACCCTAGAGGCCGACCTCGTGATCGCAGTCTTCGGCGTTGCAGAGCCGGAAGTTGCGAACGTGCGCCGCGATCAACACGCCGGCGGACGCGACCGTCGCGAAACGTTCGCCCGTCTCCCCGACGAGGTCGTGGAGAATCGCCGCGGAGATCGCGAGCCCGAGGAATCCGAGGACGCCGAGGAGGAAGACCCAGCGGTCCTTGTGTCGCCAGCAGCCGAGTCCGAACGCCACGGCCGCGGCCGGCAGGATCACCCAGAGCAGCATTCGGTGGAACGCCTCATCGGCCAGGAAGGAGGCGGGTAGCGCCGTCCCCGCGACCAGGAATACGGGTGCGGCGAGACAGTGCAACGCGCACAGCGCGGAACCCATGATGCCGACCCCGTCGGCGAACGACCGGATGCCACGCGATCTCGTCTTCTCCATCGTCCTTCTCGTTCGTCTCCGAATGTCCCGCGGCCTGGGGCGCTCGCCTCGCTCGAGAATGTGCCGCCGGCTGCGCGATTCGGCGCGCCCGAGCGGTTAGGATTTCTGCGTGGGCAGCCCCAGCCTCGCATTCGGTCTCGCGATCGCGAGCTTAGCCATCGGGCCGCTTCTCGCCTGGAGTCTCGAGCGGCGCAAACCGCTTCGAGCGACCCTGGACGGGTTCGTCCTGGTCATGACGGCCGGACTCGCCCTCTTGTTTCTCCTGCCCCACGCCTACCTCGACACCGGGTGGTGGGCGCTGCCCCTCGCGCTGCTGGGGTTCGGTCTGCCGGGCCTTGCGGAGCGGTCGTTTCGGCGACCGCACGCCGAGACGAGCTGGGTCCTCGCTCTCGCCGTGGTCGGACTCCTCCTGCACTGCGCAATCGACGGCGCGGCCCTGTCTGTCGGGGCCGATCCATCGACCGCCTCCCCGCAGGGGAGAACGGATCTCACGCTCGCGATCGTGTCCCACCGTCTTCCGGTGGGGCTCTTCGTGTGGTCAGCCGTGTCCCCCGTCGCCGGGCGCCCCGTGGCGTCCGCCGGACTGCTCGGCCTCATGGTCGCCACGGCGCTCGGCTACTGGATGGGGCCCGAGGTGCTGTCGTCCGCCGGCGACCATGTGTCGATGGCGGGTGTCGTCGAGGCCCTGCTGGCGGGCGGACTCCTGCACGTCGTGCTCGGCCATCCGATCTCGAGCGAGGAAGGGACGTCGAACCCAGCCTGGGCGGGCGCTGGCGCGTTGGGCGCGTTGGCGTTGTTCGTGGTCTTGCCTCCCTCTCCCGGCGCGGCACTCGTGCAATCGTGGGACGCGGGTCGACGCATCCTGATCGAAGCCAGCCCCGCGATCCTCGTGGGCTTCCTCGGGGCGGGTCTGCTGAGTCTGGTGCCGCAGGCCGTGCTCAATCGCTGGATGCGGGGGAAAACGGCCTTGGGGAGTGCCGTGCGCGGCGTGGTGTTCGGGCTGCCGATCCCGATCTGCTCTTGCGGCGTCGTTCCGCTCTATCGCGGCCTCATGCAGCGGGGCCTGCCCCCTGCGGCGGCCGCCGCGTTTCTGGTGGCGACGCCCGAGCTCGGCGTGGACGCTGTCGCCATCTCGCTCCCCCTCCTGGGCTGGGAGATGACGCTGATCCGGGTCGCTGCAGCGACCCTGCTCGCCCTGTGCGTGGGTCTCGCCGTGGCGGCCCTCACGTCGTCGTCGAGCTCCGACGCCGCCGATCCCCAAGCCTCGATTCCAGAAGAAGAGCGCCGGGGATTGCGGGGCGCGCTCCACTATGGGTTCGTCGACTCGCTGGACGAACTCGGCCCCTGGATCCTCGCGGGCATCGCGCTGGCCGCGCTCCTCGAGCCGCTGCTCGACCCGAGCTGGATCGCGGCGATTCCGAGCCTCGCCGAGATCCCCCTGTTCGCATCGCTCGCCGCTCCATTCTATGTGTGCGCTTCCGCCGCCACCCCCGTCGGTGCGGCGTTCCTGGCCAAGGGGGTCAGCGCCGGTGCGGTGGTCGCGTTTCTGCTGGTCGGGCCCGCCACCAACGTCACGACCTTCGGCGCCGTCAGGGCCTTTCACGGCGCGCGGTCCACGGTCGTGCTCGGCTCGGTCCTGGTCGGCACCACCCTCCTGCTCGGTGCCGCCGTGAACCTGATGGCGGGCGCCGAGGTCCACCCTCCGATCGCGAGCCGGGAGGACCCACCGGGCTTCGCGGCGACCCTCGCGGCGCTTCTCTTCGTCGGGCTCCTCGCCGCTTCGGTGCTGCGGCAGGGCCCGCGCGGATTCCTGGGGCGTCTCGGCATTCGGGGGCCCCGCCACGAAGGGGATCGCGCCTCCTGCGAGACGTGATCGCGACGGGTAGCGGTCAGAGATCTCCGGCGCGCTTTCGAGATCCCGTCCGATGCGCCCGCATCTCTCGGCCTCGATGGCTCGGGCTCCGGGAGGACGGGCGCCTCGACGGCCCCACCCCGCGGGCCACCGCCACGATCCGGTCGCCCGCCCGCCGCGCGCCCGACAGGTTTCGCGACACCGGGCCGATCTCGAGCTCGCTCAACGCCCCGGTGACCAGCAGACGCGGATGCCAGCGAAGCCCACGATCGACGATCGGGTAGCCACAGGCCGCGCAGGGCAAGCCGAACGCGTCGATCGCCTGGTCGAGCCACGATCCACCCGGACGACGACTCGGGAAGCCCGTCGCGAGCAGCACTCGTCCCGCCCGGAGCCTTCGCCCCTCGAGCTCCAGTGCGACCTCGCGCGCGGCGATGCGCGCCGCCTTGACCTCCGTCTTCTCGAGAAGCTCGATCCTTCCGTCGGCGCAGGCGAGACGGAGGTCCCGGTGCACTTCCGGGGGCATGGACCCCCGATGCCGTGCGGCGCGAATACGACGTCTTCTCTCGTTCGGATCGCGCAACCGGGCGAAGGCCCCCATGTACTTGGGCCCCTGCCATCCGGGGTCGCTGTCGAACTGCTGGACCCGCAACGCGTGCCGCGAGAGCAGCGTCACGCGCCGGCCCTCGCGCGCCAGTCGGAGGGCGACCTGGGCTCCCGAGATGCCCGCTCCGACCACGGCGATCTCGGTGTCGTCGTCGTCGTCGAGCTCGCAGCCCGGCTCGAAGATGTGCCGGATCCGCCCCGTGGACGTCGTCCCCCGGGTCCGGTCTCGCTCCGCCAGGGCGTGGTGCGCCCAGTCGGGCCACGCCGGCTCCCGGGGCGCGCCGATCGCCAAGACGACATGCCGCGCTTCGATCTCGCGGGGGTCCCCCCCGGCGCGATCCTCGTAGCGGACACGCGCGCTCGTCTCCCCCAGATCGAGCCCGGTGGCGAGCCCCCGGAGGTGGAGCGTCTCGATTCGGTACCGCTCGATGACCGCTTCGCAATGGAGATCGAAGAGGTCGAGGGCCGGCCTGGAGTAGGGACGCGCGAACGGACGGTCCACGCCGCGACCCCCGCTGCTGGCAAAGTGCTGGAGCGACGCCGGGGCGAGGTCGAGGTGGTGGACACCGGGCGAGCGCAGGTAGCGCATTCCGGTGTTGCGAGTCGACCGGTGCCACCTCGCGAGGAGCCGCGACTCGTCGTCGAGGATGCGGACGGCATGGTGTGGAACGCCGGCCTCCGCGATCAGACGCAGTGCCAGGTGGACGCCGTGGGGGCCTCCGCCGATCACCAACCAATCGAGCATCAGTGAAGCCTGGCGCGCGGCATCGGACGCGTCGTCGGACCCTGTAGCGTCGAAGGCCGCAGCGCCTCGTCGATCGCGTGATCCGGGACGAGACAAGCATCGAGATCCGCGCACAGGCGGGCGCGGTCGAGGTCCGTGGCCGCGAAGACGAGCTCCTGGCAGCGGTCGCCGAAACGGGGATGCCATCGATCGAGCAGTCGGCGGCGGTGTGTCGCGCAAGTCGGCCACGCGCCCTCTCCGCAGCTCGCCCACCACCGATTGCCCGGGGACAGGCGGTGGACCGGACCCGCGCACGAGTAGAGGAAGCTGTGATCCGGTTCGCCGGCGAGCCACACGTGTCCCTTGCCCCGAACGAGGTTGCGCGGGGGGCTCGCGAGCCAGTCGCGGAAGCGTTTCGGATCGAAGGGATGCGCGCGTCGATAGACGAGGAGGCCCGGTCGCGTCGCCGGATCGCGCTCCTGCTCTAGCGCCTCCATCCACGGGGGAACGACCCGCACCCCGTGTGCGGCCGGTTGCGTTTGGTGTCGGCCCCGGGAGCGGCCTCCGTCGGGCGTCACCGAAAGCGCCGACACGTCGAGGGTCGGGCCTCCCCCGACCGCGATCCGGCAAGCGTGCGGGTTGAGCAGGTCGAGCAAGCGGGAGAGGGGGTCAGACAGACCTCCCCCTCCCACCAGGACCAGGTGGGTCGCAGACTCGATCTGCTCGACGGCGGCCTCCGCGACGCTGCGTCCGTCCCGGTCGTTCCGACCCCAACCGCGTCGCGCGAGGGAGTCCTTCGAGGCGAGCTGCCCCGCCGCCTCGTCGACGTCGACGAAGGTCGCGACCCCCGCGACGTGTGCGGGCCCGTCGAAACGGCTCGACAGGAAGTCACATTCTTCCCAGCCCTGGAGGAGGAGGGACGGCTCGACAAAGGGCGGGAGCAGGATGCCGACCCGCTTCGAACGAGCGGCGGCAGCGTCGCCGAGCGCATCGAGGGGAACGACCGGCATTCCCTCGCCCGCCTGCCGGAAGCCGCGTCGGACCGCCCCGGTCGGAAGGCCCGAAAGCAGATGCACCCGGAGGGCCGCGTCAGGAGCGCTCTCCCCGTCGCGTCCCCCGAGACCGGTCGCGAGCCGTCGGATCTCGTCCGCCACTACGTCGGCCATCCGACCCGAAGCGCGGCGCGAGCGCCGGACGGAGACCTTCGGACTCGACTGGGCCCGGGCGCGAGCGACATCACCCATCAAGTGCCAGTGGGGATGCCGGGGTTCCAACTTCTCGCGAACTCGCGAGTTGGGGACCCCCACCGGTCCCCACAGACCGCGCGGACGCCGAGCCGCGCGGTGCCGAGGAGCGGCTGGCAGCCCGTCACGACGCCGGGTAGCGTCGGCCGCCCGATGGGCTGCACCCCCGATCCGTCCGACACACCCTCGCAGCCGGTGCCCGCCATTCGGCGACGCGTGGGAGTTCGTTGTCTCCGTCGCCCGGGATGTCCGCGGCGGTGAGGCTCTGATGGTGGCCTCCATGCACGACGCGAACCGATCCTCCCCCGAGTCGCTCGAGATCACGCGACCCGACGACTGGCACCTGCACCTGCGTGACGGCGCCATGCTCGCGCGGGTCGTCCCACCGACGGCGCGGCGATTCGGACGCGCGATCGTGATGCCGAACCTGGTGCCCGCCGTCACGACCGTGGCGGGCGCCCTCGCCTACCGCGAGCGCATCCTCGCGGCCTGTCCCGACGACGCGGACTTCGAGCCGCTGATGACGCTCTACCTCACCGACGACACCCCGGTCTCGGAGATCGAGGCGGCGGCGATGTCGCCCCATGTGGCGGGGGTGAAGGTCTATCCGCGGGGCGCGACCACCCACTCGTCGGAGGGTGTGTCCGACCTGAGCCGGCTCGGGTCCGTGCTGGAGGCGCTCGCCTCCACCGGGCTGCCGCTGCTCGTCCACGGCGAGTCGACGGCCCCCGACTGCGACGTGTTCGACCGCGAGCGGGTCTATCTCGAGGAGACCCTCTCGCCGGTCATCGACCGCTACCCCGCGCTGCGCGTCGTCTTCGAGCACATCACCACCCAGGAGGCGGCGGCGTTCGTGCGCGAGGCACCCCCGCGCGTCGCGGCGACGATCACCCCCCAGCACCTGCTTCTGAACCGCAACGCGATCTTCGCGGGGGGGCTCCGGCCGCACCACTACTGTCTGCCCGTGTTGAAACGCGAAGGCGATCGGCGCGCCCTCGTCGCGGCAGCGACCTCCGGGGACCCGAGCTTCTTCCTCGGTACCGACAGCGCGCCCCATCCGCGCGCCGCGAAGGAGACCGACTGTGGCTGCGCCGGCATCTACAGCGCGCCGGTGGCGCTCGAGGCCTACGCCGAAGCCTTCGCGTCGGCCGGAGCGCTCGAGCGACTCGAGGGCTTCGCGAGCCACTTCGGAGCCGACTTCTACGGCGTGCCGCGCAACGCGGGCCGCGTCCGCCTGGTCGCGCAACCCTGGTCCCCACCGGATTCGGAGGGAGAGGGGGGGTCGGCGCTCCGGGTGTTCTTGGGTGGCGAGACGCTCCGCTACCGGGTCGTCGACTGAGGGCGCGAAAGACGCGGCCGCGGTGAAAAGGGTGGTACGCTGACGCCCAGCCGCCTAGAGCTCGGGGAGCCGCCCCCGACGTGGAGCGACACGTGCCCGACGTCGCCGGATTTCGTGCCAAGATGGGGGTGATCATCCCCTCGACCAATACGGTCGTGGAATCCGACTTCGCCGACCTGCGGATTCCCGGGGTGACGTTTCACAGCGGGCGGATCTACATCGGCGAGCCGAATCTCGGCTCGGACGACGCGATGGAGGCCCTCCTCGCCCAGGTCGACCAGGCGATCGAGATCGCCGCGCGCGACGTGCTCACCTGTCTCCCGGACTCCCTGATCATGGGGATGTCGGCGCCCACCTTCTGGGGCGGCTACGAGGGCAGCCGTCGCTTCGCCGAGCGGATGAAGCGCCTGTCGGGTCTCGAGATCTCGATGGGCTCCGAGGCCTGCGCGCGGGCCTTCGAGCGTCTCGGGGTGCGACGCATCGCTGTGCTGACGCCCTATCAACCCATCATGCGCGAGCAGATCGTCCGCTACTTCGAAGACTGCGGCTTCTCCGTGCCGCGCTACCGCGACCTCCGCTGCGAGAGCGCGACCTCGATCGCCGAGGTGCGTCCCGAAACGCTTCGCGGGGTGTTGCGCGAACTCGACGGCCCCGAGGTCGACGCCATCGTGCAGTGTGGAACCAACCTCTCGATGGTCCGGCTCGCCGCCGAGGCCGAGGGGTGGCTCGACAAGCCCGTGGTCGCGATCAACGCGGCGACCCTGTGGCACGCCTACCGTCAAGCCGGGTTCGACGACCGTCTCTACGGCGTGGGAACCTTGCTGCAGGAGCACTAGCGGCGCGCGGCCGCCGAAAGGGGATCGCATGGTCTACGAGATGCGGACATACACGCTGCACCCGGGGAAAGTCGCCGAGTTCGAGACGTTGATCGAGCGCGAGGCGCTCCCCCACCTCACGAAGTACGCCTCGCTGGTGGGGTGGTGGTCGACGGAGATCGGCCCGCTCAACCAGGTGGTGCACTTGTGGGCCTACGAGGACCTGGGCGAGCGCGAGCGCGCCCGACAGCGTCAGGGAGAGGACGCGACGCTCGCGGCGTTCCGGCCCAAGGCGCAAGCGCTGGTGGTGAGCCAGGAGAGCAAGATCCTGGTGCCGTCGAGCTTCTCACCTCTCCAGTAGCCAGCAACGCGGTGCGGGCGCGCTAGGTCGAGCTCCCCGCCGTCTTCATCCGGTGCCGAAAGTCGCAGTAGGCGGCGCCCTGCATGATGGTCTGGGTCCGCTCCAGCTCGACCTCGGGGGCGCCCACCGATTCGATCGAGCGATCGGCCTCGCAGAGCAAGACGGCGCCGAGCTCCGGCTCGCCGAGTTGACGGAAGAAGTCGGCGTAGCGGCAGCCGGTCACGTTGAAATCCAACGCGTCGGGCTCCTGCTTGAGGAACTCCATCTCGACCGCGTCGCCGATGCGCGGCGCGGAGGCCGCGAAGATGGCTTCCCACTTCTCCCTCGGGCTGCCCGGAATCTGCTTGCCGATGTCCTGGTAGACCCGCTGCGACCACTCCCGCAACGCCCCCGTCGCAATCTCGTTGGCGCGCTGCTCTCCGAGCTCCGCCCGGAACGCCTTGAGCACCGGCACCAGCACCTGCGCCTGGATCTTCACCAGGTCGAGCAGCGAGATGTCCGTGCCTTCGAAGAGCGAACCGATCAGGTCGTCCGCACCCTCGGCGTCCTGCAACCCCGCCTTGAATTCGTCGACTCCCGACATCGTCAGTCCTCCTCTCCAACACGGTACCACGCCGGCTCTGCACCACGGTACGCTCTCCGCTGGAGCCCCGGGGCTCCGGGAGCTCGAATCGACGGGTCCACGCAAAGGAGACCGCAGATGGAGACTGCCCAGCTCATCGCCCAGGTGAAGAAGAACTTTTCGGATTTCGCCGCGGGGAACGCCGAAACCTTCTTCGACAGTATCCACCCCGACGTCGTCTGGGACGTCTCGTCCCCCCCGAACCACCCCGCCCTCGGGGTGCACAAGGGGAAGAGCGCGTTCCGCAAGATCTTCGAAGAGATCCTGCCCCTGGTGGAGTTCGAACACCTAGAGGTCATCGAGGTGTTGGGCTCCGGCGACCGCACCGCGGCGATCTACCGGGAGCGTGTCCGCGTCGTCGCCACCGGCAAGACCCTCGAGCAGGAGATCGTGATGGGCAATCGGTGGAAGGAAGGCAAGATCATCGAGTACCGGGAGTACATCGACAGCGCCGCCCTGGGTGAGGCCTTCTCCCCCGATTGATCCCGCCGATCCCACCGGGCGGCGCGGGTCCGCTCCGGCGGAATCGATCGCTCAGCCAAAGGGTCCCGCGGCGATCTCTCCCCCGTCGACGACCAAGGTGGTGGCCGTGAGATAGCGCCCGGCCGGGCTCGCAGCGACCAGCGCCATCGCCGCGACGTCCGAAGGCTCTCCGATGACGCCGAGGGGGTTGATATCGACGCCGCTCTCTTCGACCGATTTCACGAGCTCGGCGGCGAGCTCGGTGCGGATGAGCCCCGGCGCGATGGCGACGGCGCGGATGGCGTGCTTCGCCCACTCCTTGGCCATCATCTGCGTGAGATTGATCAACGCCGCCTTCGACGGGGAATAGATCCCGAGCTTGGGCATCGGGCGGATGCCCTCGTTCGACACCACGTTGATGACGGTTCCGCCGCCGCGTTCCTGCATCGAAGGACGGCAGAGCTGACAGAGCCGCAGCGGCGCCCAGACGTTGACGTTCATGATGAGGTCGAATTCGTCGCGGCCGACGCCCATCAACGCCCCGCCGAGGTCACCGGTGGCGGCGTTGTTGACGAGCACATCGACCCCACCGAGCTCTTCTCGAACCCGTCCGACCAGCGTTTCGAGGGCGGCCCCGTCCGAGACGTCCGTCGGCACGGCGAGGGCGCGTACCCCGCGCTCCTCGACCTCCTTGGCGGTGCGAGACAGGGCCTCCGCCCCACGCGCGGCGAGGGCGACGTCGGCGCCGTACTCGGCGAAGGTCAGGGCGATCGCGCGTCCGATGCCCTTGGACCCGCCGGTGATCAAGGCGACCTTGCCGTCGAGAGAGAGGTCGATGGTCGACATGGTTGTCTCCGCTGTTGTGGTCGCTACAGGTGCGCCAGGTCGGACTTCTTGTAGTCGACCGTCCGCCAGCGCTCGGGGCGCATCACGTAGAGCGTCGCGGGCTCCGACGCCGTCGCTGCGACGAAGGCGTCGCCGGCCTCTTCCCCGAAGTAGCGCCTCGCCATGGGCCGCGAATCGCGTTCGACGTCGGCCGGCCGCGTCTCCACGATCGGCCCCTCGACGCTCACGTACTGGTAGGTCGGGGGCGTTTCGGTTTGCGCGACCAACGTGAAGCGTCCGGCCTGCTCGAGACAGCGCGCCTTTGCGGACCCGACCCCGGTGATCACCCAGACGCCGCGCTCGGGCGTGTAGTCGTACCAGATCGGCGCCGAGAGCGGCGACGCGCCCTCCTGCTCGATCGAGATCACGCCGACGTGGAGTCCGGCGAGAAAGGCGTCGCGTTCTTCTCGGGTCATTGCAGTCGACACGGGGTCCTCCCAAGCGGGTGATGGTACCGCCCTTGGGCGGAAGGGGGGCAGAGGAATCGCGCTTCCGCAACCGCGCCATGGCGCGCCGCGGGACGATCCCGCGACGCGCCTCACATCCACCGGATCGCGCGGAGCAGTGCGAGCTGTCCCCCGACCACAAGAACGAGGAGCCCGCAGACCACCAAGAACGCGCGCGGCGCTTCGGCGCCGGGGATGCCGGCTACGTTGATGCCGAGGAGTCCGGTCAGAAACCCGAGCGGGAGGAACAGGGCCGCGACGATCGAGAGTCCGAGCATACGCCGGTTCATCTGCTCGGCGGTGCGGCTGTTGATCTCCTCCTGGGTCACCGCGGCGCGCTCGCGGGCCGCGTCGAGGTCCTCGATATGCCGGGTCGTCCGGTCCGCGACCTCCCGGAGACGGAGCCGATCGTCCTCGCGGAGCCAGCTCAGCTTCTGCGTCTGGAAGGCGGCGAGCACCTCTCGCTGCGGCGCCAGATAACGCCGCAGGGTGATCGCCTGGCGGCGCAGGGAGGCGAGTCGGGAACGCAGCTCCCGGTGTTCCGCGCCCTCGACGACCTCTTCTTCCAGCGCGTCGATCGACTCGTCCAGCTCGGAGAGCACGCCACCCATCCGCGCGACCAGACGGGTGGCGAGCGCCTCGATCAGATCGCCGGGCGTGGCCGGCCCCTGTCCTGCGGCGAGCTGTCCCTGCACGTCCTCGACGGCCAGGAGTCGACGTCGGTGCGCGGACACGACCCGTCGTTCGTCGACCCAGACACGAAGCGACACCATGTCTTCGGGGTCGGCGCCGGGGTTCAGGTTCACGCCGCGCAGGATCACCAGGACGCCGTCTCGATGTCGAACCAGTCGCGGACGCGTCTCCTCCGCGGTCATGGCCTCCACGATGACGGGGTCGAGACCCACGGTCGTTTCGAGCCAGTCCGCGGCCGTCGTCTCCTCGTAATCGAGGTCCGCCCACATCGTGTCTCGGGCCTCGCGGATCTCGTCCAGGTCGAGCTCCCGACACCCCCCGTTGCCGTCGAGTTCGACGGCCACACCCACGCCCTCACCCATCGTCTGGCCCTCGCTCCGTCGGGCGCTGGCCGCGCGCTGCCGCATCCGGCACCGACTTCAGGTAGAGATCGCGCTGCGGGAACGGCACCGTGATGTCCGCCGCGGCGAGCGCGTCGTTGATTGCGATCGTGACGTCGCTCTGGACCTTCAAGTAGGTCTCGAAGCGGCCGGTCCACGCGCGAAGCTCGAAATCCAGAGAGCTGTCTCCGAACCCCAAGAAGAGCGCGAGCGGCGGTGGGTACGTCTTGACGTCCGGGTTGGCCTTCGCCACTTCTTCGAGGAGCGCGAGCACCCTCTTCGGATCCGTCCCGTATTCCACGCCGACGCGAATCTCCAAGCGCCGGAGCTGGTCCGAGAGCGTCCAGTTGACGACCTCTTCCGAGATCAGGTTGGCGTTGGGAACGATCACCTCCGCTCCCTGGAAGGTGCGCACGGTGCTCGATCGGATCCCGATCCGTTTGACCTCCCCAAACGCGCCTTTGACCTCGACGGCGTCGCCCACCTGAACCGGGCGCTCGAAGAGAAGGATCAACCCGGAGACGAAGTTGTTCACGACGTTCTGGAGCCCAAACCCGATCCCCACGCCGAATGCGCCCGCCAGGATCGTGAACCGGTTGAGATCGAGCCCCCCGGCGGCGAGCGCCAGAACGAAGCCGAACAAGAGCACCAGATAGCGCGCCGAGGCCGACACGGCGTGCCCCACGCCCCGAGGGAGCGCGATCCGCGGCAGTACGTCTTCGTCGAGGACAAAGCGAATGATGCGGGCCAACACGAAGGCGGCGAAGATCGTGAGCCCGAACGCGATCACGTCTCCGAGTGAGATCTCGTACTCTCCGAAACGAACCGATGCGCCGGCGGCGGCCGAGACGCGGGTCTCGATGAAGTCGCGTACCTGGAAGGTCGTCGCGCTGAGATAAGCCCAGGCGCCCAGCGCGGCGACACCCAGGAGCCAGCTGCCCCGACGGAGGATCAACGCGGGATGCGTCCGCACCATGCGGAGCTGTCGCAACGCCCGGGTCCGCAGGAGCACCCGCATGATCGCCTGGCTGGCTCGAAACCCGCCGAACAACACCAACGCGATGTACGCGCTGTTGAGGGTCCCCTCTCCGGCTACGTACCCGAGGGAGACGAAGCCCACGATGTTCGCCCCGAGCGCCACGACGAGGAGCGCGAGCCCCGCGCGGAGGGCGAGACCCAACGATTTCGGCAAGCGGACGCCCGTCGGCAGGCCGGTGAGCCGCGCCGGTCGGGTCATCCACACCAGGACCCCCGCCGCGGCGGCGGTCTCGATCGCGAACACGCTCCGCGCCAGGGCGGTCCCGGGATCGACGAAGCCCCGCAGTTGGTCCACCAGGTAGAACCCCGCGAGGCCGTACACCGCGGGGTGCAGCGCACGACTCACCATCCGCGGGAGCAGGGTCACGACCGGGATCACCAGGCCGAGCCCGGCGAGGTCTTCGATCACGGGGGGCGCCAGGGGGTGCACCACCGGTGTGAGGATCAGCGCCACGAGCACCGCCGAGGCGACGGGGTGGTCGAGCACCGTACGCGACGCCTCGAGCTCTTCGTTCTCACCGAGCCACGCGGCCCGATGACGCCACATCCAGAGCGTCAGGACGAGGAGCGCCAGCAGGACCGCTCCGTGTACCAGGAGCCGGTCGGGCTGCCGACCCACGTATTCCCGGAACGCCTTCGCGTCGGTGGCGAGCGCGGCTCTCGCCGGCCCGAGCGGTGTCTCCGCGCTCTCCATCGCCCGTTGGAAGGCGGACCACAGGGGCGGTCCGTCCCGCTGGAACACCCTGCCGCGCAGCGCGGTGCGACGCGCGGCGATCCGCTCGGTCGCGTCCGCGATCCGGGAGGATTGCTGCGCGATCTGGTTCTGGACGACCAAGAGCAGACTCCGCCGGTTGGCCACCTCCCGTTCGGTGGCGAGCAGCGTGGTCACCATCGCGTCGAGGGTCTCGCGGATCGACGCCGGAGCCCCGTCCCGGGTCGCCTGCGTCCGCGTCGCGGCCCACACGCCCCGAAGCTGGGCGATCGAGGTCAGGCTCTCCTCCAGGTCTTCCAAGCGGTCGGCGATCAATCCACGTCGCTCCCCCAGCGCGTTGGACTGCACCCGGAACTCCCGGTCGAGCTCTTCGAGTCGGCCGGGCGCCGCCCCTTCGTCGCCGACCTCGCGCAACTCGGCGAGGAGCTCGTCGATTCTGGGCAGTTGCTCGGGCAACACGCTCTCGATCGCCGTGATCTTCGGATCGGGCTGGAGCTGTTGCCGGACCGCGCGGATCGTCTCGTCCGCCGCCTCCGCCTGCTCGGCGATCTCGGAGAGCGCGAGCGGCGTCGGCGTGGCCGCGTCCTCGGTCTGTGCAGGCGCGGGAGCGGCGAACGCCGCCGTGATCGACGCGACGAGCAGACACCCGAGCGCCGATCGGCCGATCCGTGCTCGGCACGCCACGAAGCTCGGGGTCAATCGTGCCAGGTGGTTCGCCCGTATTCGTCGTAGAACTTCTCGTCGAACGCTTCGATCGTGTCGCAACCGTGCGCGGCGACGATCTCCCGTGCCCGGTCCACGAATTCCTCCGTCACGATTCTCCCTCCGTCGCCCCGGACGCGAATGACGGGCGCGCCGGGGTGGAGCACGACACGGACCTCGCGCCGGCTCATGACGTCGCGCGTCGCAACGCGCGACCGCCGCGGGCCTCGGTGAGCGCGCCGTGCCGGACGGCGTGACGACCGTTCACGAACACGTGCTCGATGCCGTCGGGGTACCGGTTCGGATGCTCGAAGGTACCGCGGTCGATCACCCGTTGCGGGTCGAAGACGACGAGGTCGGCGAAGGCGCCCTCGGCCAGGGTCCCGCGGTCGCCCAGCCCGAAGGTCTGGGCGGCGAAGCCGGTCATGCGGTGGATCGCGGTCTCGAGGGGAAAGAGCCCGCGGTCGCGGGCGTAGTGGCCGAGCACCCGGGCGAAGGTGTTGTAGAGACGCGGGTGGGGCTTGCCCGCGAGGGTCGGGATGCCGTCGGAGCCGATCATCGTGGCCGGATGACGCATCACGGTCTCGACGTCGTCCTCGCTCATCATGTGGAGCACCACGGTGGCCCCCGGCGCGTCGCGCTCGATCCGTTCCGCCGCCTCCTGGGGGGGAAGCCGGAAGCCCTCGGCAAGAGCCGCGATCGACTGACCCTCCCACTCCGGGTGCCCGACCGCCGACGCCACGACGACGTCGTCGGGCCGCACCGCGCCGATCCCCCCGCTCGTCTGCGCCGGGTCGAAGGCCTCGTTCTGGATCACCGCGCGCAGCACCGTGCTCCCCGCGGTGTAGGGGTACTGGTCGACGAAGACGGTCTGGCCGCGTTTCTGGGCGGCCTCCACCAACGCGAGGGCCTCGACGACCCGCCCCCAGTTCTCCCGGCCCGAGGCCTTGAGGTGCGAGATCTGGACGGGGAGGTCGGCGGATTCCCCGATCGCGATCGCCTCGCGCACCGAGTCGAGGAGACCGGCGCCCTCGTCGCGCATATGCGTCGCGTAGAGCGCCCCGGATCCGCGCAGCTCGGCGGCGAGCTCGGCGATCTCGTCGGTCTCGGCGTAGCGGCCGGGCTCGTAGATCAGTCCCGTCGAGAGCCCGAGCGCACCCGCGTCGCCCGCTTCCCGGACCCACGCCTTCATCGCCTCGAGCTCGCGGCCCTCCGGTGCACGTGCTTCGCGTCCGAGCACCGCGAGCCGGATCGTGCCGTGTCCGGCGAGCGCCGCGATGTTCACACCGGGCTCGGTCTCCTCCACACGTTCGAGATAGCCGCGGGTTCCGTCGTAGGGCGCGAGAGAGAGCCCGGGTGTGAAGGCCTCGGCCATCGCTCGTGCCTCGGCGAAGGGAGCGGGACCGAACCCGCAATTTCCCACCACACAGGTCGTGACGCCCCCGCGGAGCTTGAAGCCCATGTCGGGCACGACCAACGCGGCGAAGTCGTCGTGGGTGTGGACGTCGATGAAGCCCGGGGCGACGGCCTGTCCGGACGCGTCGAGCTCGAGCGCCGCGGTGGCCGCGTCGAGGGATCCGACCGCGGCCAGGCGCTCGCCTTCGATCCCGAGATCCGCGCCCCGGGCGGGGCTCCCGGTTCCGTCGAAGAGCTGCGCGCCGCGGATCAGGACGTCGAAGTGTCGAGCCACGAGTTGGAAGGTAGAACAGGTGTCGCGTGCGAAGAATCAGCCGGGTGAGAGCAGAGCAGACCGGGTCCGCCCGGAGCGGGCGCGGCTCGCCGCGGGCGACCCGTCCGCGACCGCTCCGTTGCGCCCCGGGGTCCGAGCGGGAATCCTCCCACGGCCTCGCGGGTTCGAACGCGATTCGGCGGGGTAGGAGACACGGTTGCTGCAACGCACGGCGTCCGCCGCGGGCGGAGCCGCCCGACGTCGACCGACGGAGCAACGTCGTCCGTCCGCCGCCCGCGGCGCCGTCGTCGCGCTCGCACTCGCGTCGCTTGCGGCCACTGGCGACCCGGGGGTCGAGATCTCCGCGTCGGGCCATCGTCACGCCGGCGAGACCGGGACGTGTCACGCGCGCGTGGAGGCCCGGGCCCCCGCGGGCTTCCACTTCGCCGAGCGCTATCCCGCCACCGCCTCTCTCGAGGCGCTCACGCGCCCGGAGCCCGGCGGGGACCCGAGGACCACGCGTCGATTCTCGCTGGTCGACCCGCGCACCCTCGTGTTCGACTGGACCTTCCCCCACCAGGGCCATGGCGTGCTGCGCGGCGCCGCGAAGCTCGGTGTCTGTTCCGACGCGGACGAGATCTGTCTCCCCCGGACCGCGTCCTTCTCCCTTCGTGACTGCAGAACCGGTGACGTCGCCGTGACGTCGGCGTGACGAGACTGCGGGCGTCGCTGTGCGAAACGCTCGACCGCGACGCCGTGTGCGTCGTGGCCACCGCCACGCGACGGGTGCGGAAGGGCGTCGCGGCGCTTGGACTCGCCCTCGCCTTGATCTCCGCGGGGTGTCGCCAGACCGCACCCGAAGGACACGCGACGCGTGGGGTCGTCCAGCGTGTCGACCTCGAGCACCGCGAGATCCTGGTGGACCACGAAGAGATTCCAGGCGTCATGCACGAGATGACGATGCTGTTTGGCGTCGCCGCGGACGTCGAGCTGGAGGCGCTGGCGGCGGGGGACGTCATCGAATTCCGCGTGCGCGACGACGACGGTCTGTTCACCGTGACGGAGATTCGCCCGTCGCTGCCGTAGACTCGGCGTCTCGGGTTCTCGCGAGCGACGGGGGGCGCTGGAGCGTGGGGAGATCGGAGCGACACCGGGGGCGCGACACGCGGTGGCGGGGTGTCGCCGCCTCGCGGCTCGTGTCCCTCGCGGTCTGCACGGCAATGCTCGGCGCGGGCTGCCGGGAGACGCCGGAAGGCGGGCACGGCTCGGCGGGGACCGGGTCGGAGCCTTCGGTGCTTCGCGCGAGCGCCGCCGTCCCGATCGATCCCCCGGCGGCGCTGGGCGCCGTGGCCCCGGCGCTCGCGGCGGAGCGGGACCGCATCCTCCAGCGGGATTTCCTCGTGATGACCTGGATCGAGCCGGACGGCGAGCGGCGTCGACTTCGCTTTGCGCGCTTCTCGGAGGGGGAGTGGAGCGCGCCGTTCACCGTCGCCCGGGACGTCGCCGCCGAGACCGATGACCCCCCGGCGCTGGCGGTGGTGGACACCGACACCGGGCGCTCCACCCTCGTCGCGCGAGTCGGGGACCTCGTCACCCGCTCGAGCGACCGCGGGAGGATCTGGGTGCGCGTCCCCGGCCCTCCCCTCGCGTTCGCCTCCCTCGCGGGCGGGTTCGAGGAGGTCCACGCGTTCGGTCTCCAGGAGGGCCTGGACGGGGGGGCCGCGCTGTGGGGCTCTCTGGTCTTCGCCGACGAAGCGACCCTCGACTCGCGGGTGTCTGCGCACAGCGCCACGGCCGCGGCGCGCACCGCGGAGGGACCGGTGGTGGTGTACCGCGATCGGGGGGAGGACGACGAGCGGGACGTCGCCATCGTCCGGGGCGCCGACGGGGCCTGGTCGACCCCCCAGCGCGTCCACGAGGATGGGTGGCGCTCGGACGAGCCCCCGCCCCCACCGGCGGTCGCCGCTCACGAGCGCCAGGTGGTGGTCGCCTGGTACACCGCGTCGCGAAAGCGCCCGAGGCTGCCGGCGTCGGAGGAGAACGAC